>JAGOJO010000063.1 GCA_017995075.1 Bacteroidia bacterium
CCATGGTTCGATTGAATGGCGATGTGAAAGATATTTTTGCCGACTGGCTGAAGAAGAATTATCCCGATGCTGCTAATAAAGTATGGAATCAGATTCGCAGTGCGCATGGCGGATCAGTGAGCGATTCGCGTCCGGGAATACGAATGCGTGGAGAGGGAAATATCGCCGATTCGGTGAATCAAATGTTTAAACTCTTTCAGCGGAAATATTTCGGGGAAAACAAATTGCCTGAATATGATTTCTCGCGCTTTACAAAAAATGGTCAGTTGAGTTTGTTCTGATTCGTAGTTTGTTATTGTGAATTCTGCTGTCGCTTACTGATGAGTATCGTATGCCATTCTTTTTGTTCTGGAGAACGGATGAATTCTACTCTCAATACGGTTGCCTTTTCAAAACCTGCCTTTTGCAGTGTTGCTATTAATTCATCCTGATGATGGTAATAGAAATACGTCTGGTCACCTGTGCTGGCAGTGACTAGTCCGGATTTCGCAGAATCTCCTTCTACAAAACTTAAATAAAGTATTCCTTCGGGGCTGAGCAGTTTTGCGGAGGTATCTACTAATCTGTCGGTTTCTTCTGCATTCAGATAAGGTATGCAGAAGCCACAAACTATGCCATCGTATGTTCCAGTGATTTCTGCTAAATTTCGGATATCCATCAACGTTACTGTGGAGGAAGGAATATTTTCTTCGTACAAACGGAGCATGTTCGGGGCGGCATCGATTCCATGGAACTGCCATTTCGGATTTTTCCGGTATAAATAGCGGGAAACGTTTCCGGGTCCACATCCAATATCTAGAATGCGTGCATTGGGGCTGTCTATTCGTTCAATGAATAAATCGTAGCTCTTATTGTAAATCGGCAGCTCCATGAACTTTTCAGCATAGAGTCCGGCAAGTTTGTTCCAGGTTATGAGTGTAGGGTCAGACATGATCTGATTTATGAATCGATCTTCCTTTTATCCTGATAAGTTTGAATGATCTTGTATAGAAGGATAATGATTGCGGCAACCAGAATGATAGTAGATATCAGCAACAGGTCGCTTCCTCCAGGCCAATGTTGTATTTTAAAAAGGAATCCAACACCTTTCAATACAAACCCAAGTACAAGCAAGATTACTCCGTGTTTTATTTTCATAGAAGGATTATTCAACCGTGGTTTCATAAAACATTCCAAATAATATTAAGACCCAAAGTGCCGCTCCGATAACCAGAAGAATTATTTGTCGTGCGTTAAAAAATGTTTGCTCTTTTGCATTTATTTCCGGTGCTTGTATAAACGCGAACTGAACCGCATTAAAGGTGGGAACAAGGAAGAAACAGGATACGAAGGATGTTAACCAGAATGGATCCGGTAAGCGGCCCAGGAAACTTGAAAAGAGGAAGCCTAAATACATAGCGGTGGAGGAATATTCTTTTGTATAATTGTTTTCTTGCGCGAACCGTAGATTTCTTTCCATTAATGAGTGAAGGAAAAAGATACTGAAAAAGGCTCTTGCTGCAGGATAAATGTCAAGCCGTTCTCGGGATTGATAAAATTTCCACATTTTATACATCCACCAGATCTGATAAGTACCAAAAGAAATGATGCTGAGCAGAATGAATTTGCTGGTGCTGATTACTGTTTGTTCTTCGGTATTGTATTCTCCGTTTAGGGAGTTGTTATCTAAAATTTCGTTTTGATATTCCATACGTCTGTCAAGGAGTTTTGCTTTAAATAGCTCTTAAAGTTTGCGTTTTAATGTTTAACTTATTACTATTAAGATAATCAAAGTAATATAATTATTGTTGATTTTCCAAGTTTGGAGTCGGGTTTGTAACATAGGTTACCGGATCTGCTGCCAATGTGCATGAACTTTGCTGAAAATTATTATATGAATACTTACGGGATTATCATCTTCAGTATTGTGATGCTTCATCTGCTGGTTGGTTTCGGTTATATGATTTATAAATTGAGTTCAAAGGGGAAATCATGAGCCAGATGGAGTGTTTTTGCGATTGTCGGAAGCAATTACAGTAACTTATTTGCTGGATTACCGCACGGACTCTTTGTCTCTCAGAAGTATCATGAGGAGCAGAACTGCATTTAGTCCCGTTACTACGGTCAGACACTTTTCAAATGTGGTTACTGCCTGAATGTTTCCTGCTGTATTTAATATGAAAAGAATGAAGAATACCCATAAAATAATCCGAATGAACTTTTTACTATACGTTGATCGGATGTAGCTTCCTTTCTGAAGCAGCGTATGAAGAAAGAAAAGGTTTATAACAATGGAAATGGTTTCAAATACCAACATTTCTTTTGTTGATTCCAGCTTGCCGCCCCAGGTTAATTCGTAAGGGATGACTCCGATTATTATCAATAGATGGAATATAAGCGAAAGAATGGTCACTGCCAATAAAAGAATGATGGGAGTTGACCTGTTGTTCATTGCTATAGTTGATGAGTAGAAGGATTAGCTATGTGATTAATAAAGGTTCATTTTCTCAATATTTTTTCCATGGCTTTTCCTTTTGCCAGCTCATCGATCAGTTTATCGAGATAACGCACCTGCTGCATGATTTTGTCCTCAATTTCCTCTACACGGTAGCCACAGATTACACCGGTTATCTTCGATACATTGGGATTCATTGCCGGAGCCTCTGTAAAGAAGGTTTCGAAATTGGTTTTGTTTTCGATTACTTTCTGTAATAATTGCTGGTCATATCCCGTCAACCAATGAATAATGGTATCCACTTCTTCCTTTGTTCGGCCTTTACGTTCAGCCTTTTGAATGTATAGTGGATAAACACTTGCAAAGGTCATTTTATATACTCTTGTATGGTCCATCGTTCAGGTTTTCTGGAGTTGTGTTAAAATTATAAAATTAACATTGGATAAAGTAGACGTCGTGATTTGTTTTTGTTAATCCATTGTGAAGTTCATTATTCCTGGCCGGCAAGAAATCGTTCCAGTCGGTCAAAGTTCTCTTCATTTTTTGGCTCAACATATTTTCTCATTTTCTCACATTCTTCTGCTGTTTCAAATATCATTCTGAATGAAATGACGGATTTATCATCTTCTGATTTTTCAAACCCGACTTCCATTGAAAAGTGAGGAGGTGTTAATCGTTTCCATGCAACTTTTTTCATGGGTTCAACATGAGTAAAGAGGGACGAGTTTTCATAATTCCCTTTCTCTGGTCCGTGCATGGTGAGCATCCATTGACCGCCTTCCTGTAAATCAAAAGTATGTATCGTATTGCTGAATCCTTCCGGTCCCCACCATATTTTTAATTGCTCCGGATTGGCAAAAGCAGCATAAAGCCGTTCGAGTGTTGTGGATATTATACGGGTGTTGTATATTTCTTTAGTCATTTGTTAGTTGGTGGATTTATCCAGGATTCAATTATTCCCGTTGGAATTACCAATGTAGTTGTGTTTAATTTATCGGATAGTGGATTGGTGGTGTTTGGTTAGCGTTTGTAAAGTTTGTGTAAAGCAGGGTGTTTTATCCATTCTGCCAGCTCCTGCATTTTTATTCCCAGTTCAAGCGGCATTGGACCTTCACACATGGTTTTAAAACGCACATGCAGTTCTTCTTTTTCAGTCTCCAGATAGAAAGAAACGCAGTCTCCGTTTTTTAATCCATACAGCTGTTCTGTAAAACTCTTGGCTTCACCCAGCGCCTTTGATGCCGGAACTAAGGTGAAAGCCGAATCATCTGTTGATAATTCTTCCTTCCAGTACCCATTCCGCAGAAAACGAAAACGGAATTGCTCCGGTTGAATGCTGAATAGTTCAGTGAATGTTACCGGTTCTCCGGTTTTTAAATCATAAACCACGCTCTCACAATTAAACATGGCCTGGCCACCGCGTGGGTGAATATAGGATTCATAGGTAAAACTCAGAAAATCTTCGCTGACATACGGAATAGCGAATGATTCTGAAACCATCTCTTCACTAATCAACTCTTCTTCTTTTTTCCTCTCGATTAATTCAGCAATAGTGCTTATATTGTTTTCTTCGAATAGTGCATTTATAAAGGCAGCACTATCCTTGCGTATATCTGCCTTAAAATAACTTCGGATATTCTTATTGATTTCCTCCTGCACTTTTATATCCGTTAATCCACTCAATTGCGGAACCGTCGACTGTAGGTCAATAATATCCTTGAGGGTATAGGTCAGTTGTACCGTATCAATGCTAAAGGCATGTTGCGCCACTCCTCGTGTATTCATTAAAAGGCAAATCAAAAGGAAATACACCTTCTTCATTCGTGTGTCCGGATTTATTTGTGTCCTGCTCCCAAAAGTACTGTTTTATCATTCACCCGCTTCTCTTCATACGATACATTGTTTTCTCCATTGCACCTTCCCGTTTCATCCAATACTCCCGTTAACCCCTAAACACTTATATTTAATATAATAAATTGTGCACCTTTTTTATCGCTGTAACCTATAAACTTATAAAATCAAGAAACGTAGAATCCCATAAACCTAAAATCCTATAAACTCAGAAATCTGTAAACCTATAAACTTGAAAACCTGGGAACTTGTAAACTCAGAAATCAAGAAACCTAGAAACTTAGGAACCTAGAAATCGTACCCCGGTCATCGAGTGATCTCGGTTTCATGTTATCCTCGTATCTCGAATGAAGCAGAATTTCCATTCCATCCCCGGTCATCGAGTGATCTCGGTTTCATTTTATCCTCGTATCTCGAATGAAGCAGAATTTCCATTCCATCTCCGGTCATCGAGTGATTTCGGTTTCATGTTATCCTCGTATCTCGAATGAAGCAGAATTTCCATTCCATCCCCGGTCATCGAGTGATCTCGGTTTCATGTTATCCTCGTATCTCGAATCAAGCAGAATTTCCATTCCATCTGCGGTCATCGAGTGATCTCTGTTTCATGCTATCCTCGTATCTCGAATCAAGCAGAATTTCCATTCCATCCCCGGTCATCGAGTGATCTCGTCGAGTGAAAAAACCTTTTTTTCACTCGACGAGATTGTATCGAGATGACCATCACCCTTTCAACCCATTAAACGGATTAAACTTCCGCAAATTCAGCCCCGTTCCAATCGCCCGCTGCACGGCTCCATCGCCGAATTTCTGACGCAGTTTATCCATGGCCTGATACAGGTTGATGATTTCTTCACTGTCTTCAAACAGGTTAATCTGATGTCCGCCACCTACAAGGTGACTGAAGCGTACGCCGATCAGTCGCACGAGCATCCGGCGTTCATACAGTTTGTCGAAGAGTTCTTTTGCCCGGTCAATTAAGGTCTGGTCGTTGGAGGTATATGGAATACGGCATTGGGTGGTATGTGTATCAAAATTCGAGTAACGTATTTTGACGGTTATGCATGCCGTTAGTTTGTTTTCGGTGCGGAGTTGGTAGGCCAGTTTTTCTACCATCTTCACGATTAACGCTTTCAGAAAAACTACATCAATGGTATCACTGTCGAAGGTTTCTTCGGTGCTGATGCTTTTACGTTCGTTGTAAGGCTCTACGGGCGTGTTGTCGATGCCATTGGCTTTTTTCCAGAGCACGATACCCGGTTCGCCGAGCACTTTCTCCATCAGTTTTACCGGCATCTCCTGGAGGGTATGGATTTTCTCTACGCCCATGCTGCGGAGTAACCCCGATGTTTTTTCGCCGGCTCCCGGAATTTTACTCACGGATAGCGGGGCGAGGAAGGGTTTCTCGGTGCCATGGTCGATTTTGAGCTGGCCGTTGGGCTTGGCTTCTCCGGTGGCTACTTTGCTGACCGTCTTGTTGAGGGAAAGCCCGAAGGAGATGGGCAGTGCGGTCTCCTTCATGATCTTCTGACGCAGTTCGGTGGCGAAACTATAACAGCCGTAGAAACGGTCCATACCGCTCAGGTCGATGTAGAATTCGTCGATGGAGGACTTTTCGTACAGCGGTACTTTTTCATGGATGATCTCGGTGACCATATCGGAATAGTAGCTATAGCGTTCATAATCGCCGCGGATGATAATGGCGTCGGGACATAATCGCCGGGCCATCCGGATGGGCATGGCAGAGTGAACCCCAAACGCCCGGGCTTCGTAGCTGCAGGCGGCCACCACCCCGCGCTCGCTGCTCCCGCCTACAATAACAGGTTTGTTGAACAGGCCGGGATGCTCAAGCCGGGATACCGAGACAAAGAAACTGTCTAGGTCCATGTGAACTACGGTACGGTCGGGACTGGACATTTGGAGCGTTTAATTATTTATTACCTTTGACTGCCACACAATCATTTGGAAGGACTGCAATATAAACATATATTTGCAAAAAATATTTCTAAAACCACACTTTAGCATGGAAAATAACATTCTTCAAACAGGAGGACTCCTGTTGAACCGCGGGGAGCGCAGCGAAGGCGCAGGGAGCGCAAGGAAAAATTATACTTCCGATCGCTATGAAGATGTCATAGCAACGGCAGTAAAAAATGCGGCATTACAGGTTCATCGGTCATTAGGACCTGGATTATTGGAAAGTGCATATGAAGAATGTTTGGCATATACACTTATAAAAGATGGTTGGGGAATCAAAAGACAACATCCCATGCCATTGATTTATGAAGAAGTAAAAATGGATATCGGATATCGTTTAGATCTGATGATAGAAGAAAAGGTAATAGTAGAAATAAAATCTGTTGACAAACTGAACGATGTTCATATGGCACAAGTTTTAACCTATTTGAAGTTATCCGGATGTAAACTAGGATTGTTGATCAATTTCAATAATGCAAGAGTAATGGATGGCTTTCACCGAATTGTAAACAAACTATAACCCCGCGCCCCTTGCGCCTCTCCGCGCCTTTGCGGTTAACCCACGATTATTAATCGAAGCCCATGATCTTCAACGCAAACATCAAACTAATGCGCCAGCGACGCAAGCTGACGCAGGACCATGTCGCCGGCGAACTCGGCATCAGCCGCTCTACCCTCAACAGCTACGAGAACGGCAGCGTTCAAAACCCAACCCTCGAAATGCTGATGTCTTTTTCGAAGTATTTCCGGGTAAGCATCGATACACTCGTTAAACTTGATCTCAGTAAGCTGAGCGAATTCCAGCTCTCCGAACTCGAGCGCGGACACGATGTATACGTCACCGGCGCCCGTCTGCGTGTATTGGCTACTACCGTGGATAGCAATAACCGGGAGAACATCGAAGTCGTTCCGATCAAGGCAAAGGCCGGATATAAAAACGGATTCGCTGATCCAGAGTTTATCCAGAAACTGCCTACCTTCCAGCTCCCGATCCTCTTTGGCGATCGTAAATACCGGATGTTTCAAATTACCGGCGACTCCATGCTACCAATTCCGGATAAAAGCTGGGTGATTGGTGAATACGTAGAGAACTTCTACGACATCAAGGATGGCAGCGCCTATGTTTTCCTGACACAGGAAGAAGGAATCGTTTTTAAAATTGCCTATAACCAGATCCGCAAGAAGAAAAACCTCCTGTTGAAATCACTCAACCCGAATTATGATCCCTACGAAGTACCGGCGACAGATATTCGCGAAGTATGGAGCTTCTGCAATTATATCAGCGCCGAAATACCCGAAGAATACTGGGCCAAAGACCGTGTGCTGAAACGCATCGAAAAGATGGAAGCCGAGATGAAGGATTTGAGAGGAACGTTGTAGGGGGGGGCTCGATACGACGCGACGGGGTTCTCGATACATCCCGAGGTATCAATCCCTGATTGATGCCTCGGGCCACTCGAACTCCTTACTTGAAATTTGGTAAACAATCACTGATTGATTCCTCGGGACACTCCGGAGGTTGCACTCTGGACAGGTTGAACACCGACGGGACATTCCGGAGGTAGGACGTTGGACAGGTCGAACACCATATGTAAAATTTTGTCAACTATCAAAGATTGATGCCTCGGGGCACTCCGGAGGTTGCACTCTGGACAAGTCGAACACCGGGAATATATTTTTTACAGACCTCTCGCTTGCTCTTGAGTGGGAATGATTTTCGGGATCTCAGATTTAGATATTTTCTTGGTACATGCACATAAATTTTAGTACATTTATTATATGAAAGCCGTAGTAATCTCTCCAAAATCCGCTGAAGAGTTCAAATTCATCCATTCCTTATTAAAGAAGCTTGTTATCAAATCCACCACTCTTTCAAAGGAGGAAATTGAAGATGCCGGACTTTTGAAATTGATGAAAGCTGCAGATAGAACAAAAAAAACCAGCCGCGAAGTAATTTTGAAGAAACTTGGTTCGAAATGAAGGTTGAGTCTTTAAGTAAGTTTTCAAAAGACATAGATCGGATAACTTTAAAATCCACAAAGCGTGCCCTAATAAAAAATAATTACGGAAATGGAAAATGCTGAAAATCTTGATGGGTTTCCGAATCTAATGAAACTGGCTGGACACAAATCAGCGTATCGTATCAGATTGGGTGATAACCGTGTTGGCATATTTATAGAAAAGCAGACTGTTGTTTTTACCAGATTTGTTCATCGAAGAGATATATACAAACTGTTTCCGTAAGTATTCTGTTCGTAGTATACTTTACCTCGCCATATATTAAGCAAATTTCAAAATAACTATACAAATTGTATTTATCAAAGATCGAAATCCTATTTTTCAATGTGATGTTAAGTAGTGATTAGTTGGATATTTCGTAGAATACAATTATCCGGTTGCTCCATTTTAAAAGCTCCTCAAGCTGAATTTTGTCAAAAAATAAAAAATAATTTGCATTTCGGATAAAAAGTATTTACGTTTGATTTGGATTTTAAATAAAATATTATGAAACATTCTACATTCTTTAGAGGTATAGTTTTTTTAATTTTATTAATGGCGGCAACCGATTCCCGGGCACAAACGCTTCAACTTACTTTAACGCCTTCTAATTATAATTCATATAATATTTCCTGCTTTGGATTCAGAGATGGTAGCATCGACTTAACCGTAACCGGAGGTACTGCGCCTTATTCCTATAGATGGTCAACGGATGATACGACCCAGGATTTATCAGATCTGGCTGCCGGTTATTATCAGGTAATTGTTACAGACAGAAACAATACCACTACTGAAATAGCCATCACTTTAACGGAACCGGAAATGTTAATCAACGACTTTGTTGTCAGCAGCTATCCTAATGGATATAATATAAGCTGTTATGATTGTTTTAATGGAAGTATCTATAATTTCCCTAGTGGAGGTGTGGCACCATATACATATACCTGGGAGGATGGACCTACTACTAAGGATCGTATAACATTGGGACGGGGTACCTATGCGCTAGTGATCCGTGATTTAAATGGATGTACTTATTCACCGGAGCAGTTTTATCTGTTTGAACCGGATCGTTCAGATTGGACCATGAATGGAAATGCAGGGAGTAATCCATCTGTCAATTATATCGGGACAAGCGATGTAAAGGATTTAGTGTTTAAAACGAATGCTCAGGAACGTTTAAGAATCAATTCGAGTGGAGTATTAAGTATAAATTCACTTTCAGGTGTAGGTGATCGCTATTTAAAGGTTAATTCTTCCGGCCAATTGGTAGCAGCCCCATGTGATGTTTGGAATGAATGCGGAAATACAATTTCACCAAGTAATTTTATAGGTTCAAATAATAATGTAGCAGTTCAGTTTAAAGTAAATTCCCAGATAAACCAAGACCCAATATTAACACTGAAAACAACTGGTAAAATATCTATAAAGGAATTCGAGAATAGCCTGTTTGGTATTCTTTATACGGATAACTTTGGGGATATTTACAAAATTGACTATGATGGAAGTCCTAACTCATATTTAAATGGAGCAGGAGCTTTTACTCCATTACCGACCTCTGCTCTGATATGGCAACAATCTTCGAATGTTGTTTATTACAATACCCCGAACTACAATTTAGGTTGGGGAACGAACTCACCAACATCATTATTTGAATTAAAACATAATACAGGAGGAGGGGCTGCAAATGGAATAACCCTCACCAATGTAAATCCCACAAACTACAATAGCGAAATAAAGTTTAAAGCACTCGTTGGAGGTAACGAAATGCCCCAATGGGCCATTGGAATAGACGTGGGGCATTCAGGACAGGATAACTTCTTCATTTATGATAATGATGTTAATTCCTCTGGATTTGGTGCCACAAGATTCATGATTGATGGTGATGGCAAGGTGGGATTGGGTGTTGTTCCCACAACAAATTCACTTTACCGGTTATTCGTTGCAGATGGTATTGTTACAAATGATGTGTTGGTAACAATAAGTCCCTTCCCGGATTTTGTTTTTGATGAAAATTTTAAAAAACACTCCATTGCTGAATTGGACGCATTCATTCAGCAAAACAAGCATTTGCCGTGGTTTCCATCGGCCAATGAAGTAAAGAAAATGGAAGGGGTTTCTGTAGCCGATATGCAAAAAAACATGTTACAGAGCATAGAAGAGCTAACTTTGCTTATAATTGAACTGAAAAAGGAAATTGAACTTTTAAAAGCCAACCAACGATGAAACCACTGGTCTTTAAAATAGCGGTTCTGTTTCTACTGTGTTGCAATGGTTCATTGGTTGGTCAGGGAACTGGTTATGTTAAATTAGATGGCAAACAATTTATTGATCATGCGGGAAACGCTTTTTATCCACTATTGGTGAATTGGGGCGCATTAATTCAAACGGATGGGACAAATTACTATCCTACTCCTTACAATGGCTATGGTCCAGGCAATAGTTTTGAATGTCTCAATGAAGCAGATTGCCGGCAACAAATTTTAAATCAATTTAATAATATCCGTTCAATGGGATTTAATGGAATTCGTTTATTTGGATTATATCCTGAAATGAATCCAACTAACGGTGATTATTTTTTTAATGTGTATAATCAAAATACCAATATTGTAACGAAAAATGTTTCTGATCCTTCAGAATTAAGTATTTTGCTCAAGGCTTACTCCGATCTTTTGGATATAGCAGCGGACGTTACAGGACCACCTTTTTATATAATCATTAATACCGGGGGGCAAAAAAATTCTTCTAGTGGAAATGTTATACTTTTTACATGGAGTAGTTTCCAACCTAAATATATTAGTTTTTTAAACGAGCTAGGACAGCATTTGCAAAATGAACCATTACTGTTGGCGTATGATTTTTATAATGAACCTTGTTATCATATTTCATTCGGTGACGGAGTGTTGAATAAAGAAGAGGCTTGTATTTTAGTTAGTGAATGGGTGGGGGCAATTCGCATGTATGATCAGAATCACCTTACTACTATTGGTAACTGTTGGGACGAGTCTATACGCTTTGATCCATCTTGTTTAAAGATTGATTTTAATTCACCTCATTTCTATCCGTATGCTGCGTTCTATGGACATACGGAACAAGCCAGGGTGTGGGATTATGAAGATCAGGTAAAAGGATTGTTATATTGGATGGGTAAAAACATGCCTATTCCATGGATCATTGGTGAAGTTGGATTTGCTGCCAATGATGGAGTATTACCTGCTCCCACCTGGCAAGATAATTTCAATGGTACAGAAGTCGAGCAAGCTGATTTCGCAAATTTTTTAGTTAATAGAAATAGAGATTGCTCCGCCAGCGGATTCTCCTGGTGGTCATATGCTGATTATTTTTGGGCTCCCAATAATTCGACAAACAGGGGAACTAACTACTTCGGCTTATTGAAACGAGAAATTACCACTTGCCCCGATCCATTGGATCCATGTCCTGACATGTATAAAACGCCTGTTACCACCTTCTTTTCAAATTATGGCAACAATCCGCTACCGCCTATAAATTCTGCTAATTGCACAGCACCTGATAATTACCTGGACCCATTTAATCACGAAGTTAAAAACGCAAATGGCATAGGCGAAGTAACCGGCACAGTAACCGACCAAGACGGAAACCCCATTGGTGATGCGCTGGTTTATGGCTGGGGATGGTTATATACAGAAACAACTGGTGGCCAAGATAAGTATTATCATTATCCTTTTTATAGTTTCACAAATTCAGATCCAGTAAAATTTCCTCTCGCCATTGGTGAGTTTAAAATACGACCGTATAATTATATCTCACCAACAGATCCTTCTAAACAAATATTGACAAATATTGGGTTTACTGGACTAGGCCTTGAATATAAGAACTACGGAAATTGGACTTTTGCACCTTTGACCCAAATCAACTTCACGGAGTCATTAAGGAGAATAAACTTTGGATATAATGGTATTGCAAATAATCAAACAGTCTCCTTGTCGCAGCGCAACCTAAGAGGAGGTGAAAGTTTATTGGTCGAAAACTCTACCATCACAGCAAGTGGAATATCAGAGATCACTGCTAAAAAGAAAATTTATCTGGAAAACTTTCGTGCAGAGGCTGGTTCATTTGTTCATATTTATCCGACAAATTATGATCATTGCGTCTCGTATGATGGACTTAGGATTATAAACTCATTCGGTGACAGTAATTCTGGTTTCAATGAAAATCGGAATAACGAACTCATTTTAAATTTTAACACTTCCAGCCGAATAGTAATCAGCCCAAATCCGGCTAATAATTTCATAGATGTTCAACTGAAAGGATTTCAGGAAGGTGTAATTGTAAAGATATTCACATCTGAAGGACGAGAAATTGGGAATTATTCAATAAGCGATCTTGTTATTACTAAAATTTCCACGAACGGTTATAATAACGGAATGTATATTCTAGTTGCAACCGATCAACTAAATCAACAAACAGCAAAGTTCATCATTTCACATTAAAACTTTAGCCATGAAAACAATCAAACTTATCATATATATAATTCTACTTCCGTCTATTTCTCTTGCACAAACATGGCAATGGGCAAAAGGGATCGGTGGATTAAACTATGATGCAGGAGGAATTCTTATTGCAGGAAATGGAGATACATATTTATCTGGTGAATTTGGAGGTCAATGTTTCTTTCAAACAGATACTTTATGGACGTGGCCGAACGCACATGGACTGTTCGTTTCAAAGTTAGATCCATTGGGTAATGAAGTCTGGATAAAACAGATAGGTGGTACGTCAGTTTCTGGGTCTCAGGAAATAATATTTATTGCGGCAATAGATGAATTGAATAATTGTATATACATTACAGGCCGTTTTGATGGAACTATTTCAATGGATGGTCACGCAGTAACCTCTGTAAACTCTGATTATTATTTGGCAAAATTGGATATGAATGGCACTTGTCAATGGATCATAAAAGCCGGAAGTTCAGGGATTGATGACCGGACAATGGAAGCTTTTCTAGATGATAATGGAGATGTCTATTGGACGGCTACTTTAACAAATAATGGAACACTAGATACCATAACTTTACAAAAAGGAGAGTTTCTTGCTAAAATCTCGGCTTCTGGTAATATTATTTGGGCAAAGGATGAATTTGTTGATATAGACCCGATACTAGAGATCCGAAATAACCGTATGTATTTTTGTGGAACAACCAGAAATGATACTTGTATTGTGGATACTATGACAATAACAAATGCCAATGCCGTTGATGTGATTGTAGGTGAGATAAATTTTAATGGAGATGTTCAATGGGTAAAGTTGTTTGATAGCCCTGCAAATGCATATTGTAAATCTATTGAAATTGATAGCCAAGGTGATTTGTATTTAAGCGGTACTTTCCAAAACACACTAACTGTAGGATCACAACAACTTATTGCTCAAGGTTTTCAAGAGGGATTTTTAATTAAACTCGATGCTAACGGAAACCTGCTTTGGTTGAAACAATCATATTCAGGTATTACAACAGGGTGGACTAGTTTTAATGGGATAACTACTAATGATGATGGTACCTCTTATCTGATTGGTTACTTTTCCGGTTCAACACAAATTGGTTCATTTAATCTTTCAACTGGTAATTCAGAGGATGTGTTTGTGACAAGGATTGATAAAAATGGGAATTGGCTTGGGATTGATAATTTTGGACCCGGTCGAGGTTTCGGAGTACAGGAAGATAACACTGGCAATTTCTATATCAGTGGAATTTTCCAAAACACGATGAACATCGGTTCTACTTCTCTCACTAGCGCCGGCGGCTTTGACATCTTCATCGCCAAATGCTCCGCCATAACCGGCATCGGCGGAAATGAACGCAGCTTGCAAAGTCAGTTGAGTATTTATGCTAACCCTAACAAAGGAAGCTTCCGCATTAAAAT
The DNA here is from genome assembly GCA_017995075.1 of Bacteroidia bacterium. Taxonomy (GTDB): domain Bacteria; phylum Bacteroidota; class Bacteroidia; order AKYH767-A; family OLB10; genus JAJTFW01. The sequence goes on from JAGOJO010000063.1 coordinate 14,158, forward strand.
ACCGCAGGAGATTGTGTCGTATGAAGATGCAACGCTGTTGGTGTTTGATCAGCAGGGTCGTGAAATTACCCGATTTGCCTTCTCAAACACCAATGATGATACCCCTGTTTTTGATGTAGACAAAGCCGGTCCCGGTGTGTATATGGTTCAACTGGTTCAGGGAACTAAATCGTATTGGGGGAAAATGGTGGTGGAGTAATTTGATCGCGAAGCCTTGCGATGGGTTGATTTGAGGATTTGAAAATGGGTTGATTTGAAAATTTGAAGATTGGGCAATACGGGGAGATGAATTTGAAAATGGATTGATTTGAAAATTTGAAAATTGGGCAAGGTGGGGATATGAGTGTAGGAATATTTTGTAGGAGGAGGGTGTTGGTTTGATTAATTTTCAGTTGTTGAAATCTACAACCCTCCAACATACAACAATATTCCCCAAAGGGCACTGATGCCGATCCATAGAATCATGTTTACTTTAAACCGCAGGAGGGCAATGATAGAGATGATTGTCCAGATTAAGGCAAAAGGTAGTTGTTCGTTGTTGGAAGTATAAACTGCTTCTGCGAGGTAGAGTGTGAGGTTGAGAATGACTCCTGTTACAACAGCCGTGACCCATTGAAGTATTGATTTTACTTTTTCATTTTCATGCGTGCGTTCGATGAGGGGTGCTCCGGCGAGGATGAAGAAGAAGGAAGGTAGAAAGGTGTACCAGGTGGTGGTGACTAATCCTATGGTTCCGGCTATTAATGATCCGGCACTGTGATGATAGCCTGCCATAAATCCTACATAAGCTAATACCATGATGAGTGGTCCGGGTGTGGTTTCTCTTAAGGCAAGTCCATCTACCATTTCTGCTGCACTGAGCCACTGGAATTTCTCTACACTGGTGGCAGCTACATAGGGTAGTACCGCGTATGCTCCGCCAAAGGTGACGAGCGCTGCTTGCGAGAAGAAGGTGATCAGATTTTTCCAGAACCCGAAGTTTTCTGCTGTAACATAAAAAAGTAAGAATGGAATGATCCAAAGTAATGCAATAAACACTGTTCTTTTCAGCAGTGTTTGCGTGTTGTATTCTCTTTCAGAAACGCGGGTGGTGGAATTGATGTAGTATTCCGTTTCGTCCGGAGTAGTACTTTTGGTTGTTGATTCAGTTGTTAACGCAGGACGAATCTGCTGCAAGATCAAGGCAAGCAGTATCACAGTTAAGATAATAACGGGGAAGGATATCCGAAAAAAGTAAATCGCTGTGAATCCACCAATAGCGATGATGTAATGGATGGGTAGTTTTAACGATTTTTTGCTGATTTTGATAAGGGCCAGAATGACAATAGCTACGACTGCCGGTTTGAGTCCGTCGAAGATCGCACTTACAAAAGGAGAGCTTCCATAACTGACATATAGTAAACTCAAAGCTAAAAGAATGAACATGGAAGGAAGTATAAAAAACAATCCTGCAACTATTCCTCCCCTGACTCCATGTAGCAACCAGCCGGTGTAGGTCGCCATCTGCTGTGCTTCAGGTCCGGGTAACAGCATGCAGTAGTTGAGTGCATGGAGAAATTTTTGTTCGCTGATCCATTTCTTTTTCTCCACGAGGAATTCATGAAGGATGGCGATCTGTCCGGCCGGTCCACCAAAGCTGATGAAGCCTAGCCTGAACCAGAACTTCATGGCTTCGCGGAAAGATGGAGGAGACGACATGTAGTATGTCTAAATGCAATTATTGGGTGGAGACCTCTTTTATAAATCGGATCACTCCACTCATGAATACTTGTTGGTCGTCCCACATGCTGAGATGGCTGCCGTTGGGGCAATATAAATACTGTCCGTTTTTTACGAGCTTGCTTTGTTCTTCCATGGCTTTGGGGTCCATGGTGTCGTATCGCGCGCCGATCATGAGAGTGGGGACGGTGATTTCGTGTAGCCGTTGTTTGATGTCCCATCTGGCCAGTCGTCCGCTGATCCCGAATTCGCTGGGGCCTTGCATCATGACATATAGTTCTCCGTTGGCATGTTTCATGGCGCGATTCAATCCATCAGGCCATTCTTTCATCCGGCAGATATGCTCTTTGTAAAAATGTGGAATGAGTAATTCCATGTAGCGGGGATTGGAGAAATCATTTTTTGCTTCGATGTCTCTAATCTCCTGCAGTACTTGCGGGTCCATTTGTTTGGCGAGGACTTCCTGTGCATACTTTCCATACTCCGGTGCACTGGCCATCATGTTGGAAATAAGTAGTCCTTTGAGATGATGCTGATAACGGAGCGCATATTCCATGGCGAGAATACCACCCCAGGAATTACCGAGCAGATAGAAGTTACTGCTGTCGGCTCCGATGGCTTTTCGTACTTGCTCTACTTCTTCTACAAATCGTTCGTTGGTCCATAAGCTGCTGTCCTTCGGCTGATCACTGTAGTAGGAACCCAGTTGGTCGTATTCGTAAAATTCAAATCCCTCACGCTGGAAAAATGTTTCAAAGCATTCCATGTATTCATGCGTCATGGCCGGACCCCCATGCAGCAGGAGAATTTTTATTTTATCGTTGCGGCCAAAACGTTTGGTCCATACTTTGAATTCTCCAACAGGAGTGGAGATGGGAATCATCCGTACACCCGCAGATTCAGGTTGGTCATTGTAGGTGAAGTATTCCGCAAGTGTGGAGGATTCTTTCTGTTGCTTTTCTCCGCAGGAAAACAAACATAAGAACAACAGTAGTACCAAATAGTAACGCATAATCTGTAGAATGGAGAACCGGTTTATTCCTTGATGAGTTTTGCTATTGATTTTCCACTGGTGTTCTGAATGGTGACAAAGTAAAGTCCGTTAGCGAAGGCTGAAGTGGTGACAGCATGGTTAATCGTGTTCTCTCGGATGACTTCACGGTAAACTTCCCGTCCGGAGGCATCGGTAATGCAAACAAGGTCGCCGGTTTTTAGTACTCCCTTGATGATGGTATTGTTACCGGCCGGATTCGGAAATATCGTTAAGGCATCACCGTTAGTAATTTCATTTAATGATTGGGGCACTGGTACTCTGCGTAAAACAGTTCCCATCTCGCCAACAGCAAGCGCATAGTTGCTTCCGTAATAGACATCAGTGAGAATTTCCGAAGTGCCGGATGATTCAAAGTTCCAGGTGAATCCCCCGTCATCAGTGCTTGCAATGGAGCCTCCGCCGCCAACACAGATGCATTCCATTACATTCCGGCAATGAATTTTCGCCCATCCGTTGCCGTTAGGATCGTTGGAGCCGGGTAATTGTGTCCAGCTATTCCCTCCGTCATAGGTGCGGATAACAAGTATATTGCTAAAGATAGGAGTGTATTCAGCAACGGCATATCCGGTGTCTTTGTTGAGCATGCAGATTCCTCTTACAGCATAGTCGTTAGTGAGATCTGTCCAGCCTCCGAGTTGTTGTGTGGTCTTGGCTAACTTAGGGCCATAGAGTCCGCCGGCAAAGGCAATCGAGTCAGTGACATATTGAATATCAAACATACCACAGGCATATCCACCAAAGTAAGCAGTGTCGAATGATATTCCACTGTCAGATGTGCGATGCATTACATTGCCTAATCCACCACTGGACGCAATGAAGCCCATGGTGTCGTTGAGGAATTCCATCGGTCCTTCCGGACTACTCACATTCATGTTTAACCAGGTGGTACCTCCGTTTACACTCCGGCGAAGTACCGTGTAGAGTCCATTATTGCCATTCACATAAACCGTATTGGAGGATGGTGCATGAATATGTTTTATGTTATGTGATGTATAATTTACCAGACTCCAGATCAATCCTCTGTTCTGGGTGCGGTAAACTTTACCCTGTGGATTGAAGTCGACTGTGTCGGAAACAAAGTAGCCAACACTGTCATTCGCAAAACTAACTTCGTGGATATTGTATTGAGTTCCGGTGGGAATGGTGTTCCAGACAAACTGCTGTGCATAGGATCTACCTGATGTGAGCAGTAAGAAGATTCCGGAAATAAAGAGGGATGGGAGTAATTGTTTGTTCATAGGGTCAACGTTGTGATCGTGAAGGTACGTATTATTGGGATTATGGTGTATCCTCCGGTATGGAAATTTACACTTTGCCGATGAAATTTGTCGTTTTCTGCAAATCACATGTCGTCTTTCGAAAAAAACAAAAAAGCCCCGCTGTTACACGGAGCTTGTTCAAACAATAATGGTTTTGGCTGTTATGCCTGCTTCACGAGCTGGATCTCAGCATGCAATCGTACGTCCTCACTTACCAGCAATCCTCCTGCTTCAGTTGGTGCATTCCAGTTCAAACCAAAATCTTTACGGTTGATTGTACCTGTTAAGGTGAATCCCGCTTTTGTATTTCCCCAAGGGTCTTTTGCAACTCCACCGAAGTCTACATTGAATGCAACCGGATGTGTAACTCCACGCATGGTGAGTGTTCCATTCATCTTGCGGTTCTCGCCTTCACCCGTTAGTCCATCTGCTTTGATGATAAGTTGTGGATGATTGGCTGCATCGAAGAAATCAGGGCTCTTCAAATGGCCGTCGCGCTGTTCGTTGTTGGTGCTGATGCTGTCGATGTCGGCACTGAATACGATAGCTGCTTTTGCAAATGTTTCGTCATCAGAACTTACTTCGGCGTTGAATTTGGAAAAACTTCCGGAAACGTTTGTGATCATCAGGTGTTTTACCTTGAATCCAACTTCGCTGTGTGTGGGGTCGAGTGCCCAGGTAATTTTG
>JAGOJO010000064.1:0-1761 GCA_017995075.1 Bacteroidia bacterium
TGGAGTTTAAAGGCGATAGTACTCAGAAACTGGATTTGCTGAAGAATTTGTTGGCAACATCTGAAACCGGTAAAAAAGGAATTGAGGAGGTAGAAACTTTGTTTGGTTATGCCTCCGCATTTTCGTTCAGCCATATCCGTTATGAACTGGATATTACATTGGCCCGCGGATTGAATTATTACACCGGTGCTATCTTTGAAGTGAAGGTGGCTGATGAGCGGTCAACGTTTACTTCGAGCATTTGCGGAGGTGGACGATATGATGATCTGACTGGAATCTTCGGTTTGCCCGGCATGTCAGGAGTAGGAATTTCGTTTGGCGCAGATCGTATTTGTGATGTGCTGGAAGAGGCTGGGTTGTATCCAGAGAATGCATCTATAACTACTCAATTGCTGATTGTAAATTTTGGTGCAGCTGAAATTCCTTTCGCTGTTAAGCTGACTGATCAGATGCGTACAGCAGGAGTAAACGCTGAACTTTATCCGGATGCGGCAAAAATGAAAAAGCAGTTTTCCTACGCTGATTCCCGGAAGATACCATACGTATTATTGGCTGGAGAAGAAGAAATAAAGTCGGGAAAACTGACATTGAAAAATATGAGTACCGGAACACAGGAGTCGCTGACTGTTTCGGAGATTATTGAATATTTAAAGAAAAATTAGTCCGCGGTATGGATCATATCATCTCTTCGCAACACATCACCTTTGATCAAATCAAATCGATCCTTCAGCCCGGAACAAAACTGGTGCTCGGCGATGAGGCTGTACAGCGCATCCGCAAATGCCGCGAATACCTCGATCAGAAACTCGATGGAACGACTGCATACTACGGTATAAACACAGGCTTTGGTGCTTTGTATGATAAGTCAATCTCCCTGGATGATCTGGGTCAGTTGCAGGTGAATCTGGTGATGTCGCATGCCTGCGGAACGGGTGATGAAGTGCCAGAAGAGATCGTGAAGCTGATGTTGTTGCTGAAGGTGCAGGGGTTGAGTTATGGTAACAGTGGTGTGCAGGTTGAAACTGTACAGCTATTGGCCGATTTTTATAATTATGGAATTTATCCGGTGGTCTATGAGCAAGGATCATTGGGCGCATCCGGCGATCTGGCTCCGCTTGCTCATCTTTGTCTGCCGTTGATAGGTATGGGTGAAGTGCGTGTAAATGGAGAGAAATTACCTGCAGCAAGAGCATTGGAGCAATTTGGATTGCACCCTGTAACGCTAAAGTCGAAAGAAGGTCTGGCCTTGCTGAACGGCACACAGTTCATGAATGCTTATGGAACCTGGTCGATTTTACAAGCAATGCGTTTGGAGAAAGCAGCGGATATGATTGCTGCTTTATCGCTTGATGGCTATGACGGACGAATTGAACCATTCCATCATCTGATACATGAAATTCGCCCGCATGCCGGACAAATTGCCACTGCTATCCGTATCCGCGAAATTCTCAAAGACAGTGAACTCATTAAACGCGCCAAGAAACATGTGCAGGATCCTTATGCATTCCGTTGTGTGCCTCAAGTGCATGGAGCGAGTAAGGATACGCTGAATTATGTGTCGCAGGTGTTCTTCACAGAGATAAATTCCGTGACAGATAATCCAACTGTATTTCCTGATCAGGATCTGATTATTTCTGCCGGAAATTTCCATGGTCAACCACTTGCTTTGCCTCTTGATTTTCTGGCCATCGCTCTCGCAGAATTGGGTAGTATCAGTGAGCGAAGAACGTATCAGCTTATCAGCGGACTTCGTGGACTCCC
>JAGOJO010000064.1:1861-18775 GCA_017995075.1 Bacteroidia bacterium
TGGTGGAAGAACAATCCGATTTCTCAGGGTAACTCAAGTACTTGTTGGTCTTTCAGTACAACTTCCTACTTCGAAACTGAAGTTTATCGCCAGTCAAAGCAGACGGTGAAAATCTCTGAAATGTATACAGCATACTGGGAGTATGTAGAGAAAGCTCGTCGTTTTGTGCAGCAACGTGGCGCTTCCTTGTTTGATGAAGGTTCAGAGGGAAATGCGGTTGTGAGAATTTACAAGATGTACGGTGCTGTTCCACTCGAGGAGTATACAGGTATGGCGGCTGGACAAAACTACCATAATCACGAGCCAATGGTAGCGGAGATGAAAGCCTATCTGAATAGTATTAAAGCTTTAAATGCATGGAATGAGGAAGAAGTGATCAGTACTATCAAGGCGATCATGAACCATTATATTGGTGAACCTCCGGTTAAAGTAAAAGTGAATGGTAAAGAAATGAGCCCTAAGCAATACCTGACCGATGTGTTGAAGCTGAACATGGATGATTATGTGGATGTGACTTCAATAATGGGAAAACCTTATTGGGCAAAAGTAGAATATGAGGTACCTGATAACTGGTGGCATGACAGTAGTTATTACAATGTTCCATTGAATGACTATATGGCGATTGTGAAAGCCGCTGTTCGTGGTGGTTACACAATGATGATTGGTGGTGATGTTTCCGAGCCGGGATTTGATCCATGGAATCAAATTGCAGTGGTGCCTAGTTTTGATATTCCTTCTGAATATATTGATGAGTCAGCTCGAATGATTCGTTTTGTGAATGGAAGTACAACTGATGATCATGGTATGCATCTGGTCGGATATCTGGAGAAAGATGGAAAAGACTGGTATCTGGTAAAGGATTCCGGCTCCGGTTCACGGAATTGTGGAAAGGAGAGCAAAAACTTCGGGTTTTATTTTATGCACGAAGATTATGTGAAGCTGAAGATGATGGGCTTCCTGATTCATAAAGATGCAGTTAAAGAAATGCTGAAAAAGTTTAAAGCATAAATGAAGAAGCCCGGACCTCCGGGCTTCTTCATTTAATTATTTGGTTTAAAAACTATTTACCAGTAGGTTTGTTTGGCAAATATGAAGAAATCAATTTCAGGATTCCTGAGAAACACTGTTTATGCATTGTTAAAGCGATTTGCTTCAAAAAGCACTTTATCTAATTTAAAGAAAGTAAAACCGATGAAATCTATATTTGATATCCCGTTGGTTGACATTCAAGGACGAACTGTTAATCTGAATGCTTTTAAAGGCAAAAAAATCCTGGTTGTAAATACTGCTTCTGAATGTGGGTATACTCCTCAGTATGCTCAGTTGGAGGAGTTACATCAGCAATTTGGTCATGCTATTGCTGTCCTTGGTTTTCCATGCAATGATTTTGGTGGACAGGAACCGGGTTCTGAACTTGAAATAAAAACATTCTGTCAGGCAAGATACGGTGTTACATTTCCGTTGTTCTCAAAATTGCATGTAACGGGTGTTGAAAAACATCCATTGTATAGTTGGCTTACTGATCCGGCGCTGAATGGTTGGAATAGTCAGGAGCCAACCTGGAACTTCTGTAAATACGTTATAGATGAAGAAGGGAAACTACTTCATTTCCTGAATGCAAATATTGATCCTTTTGACGAACGTATCACCGGATAATGGAAAAGATCATTGAGGTAAGGGGATTGACGAAGTCTTATGGCTCGTTTAAAGCTGTCGATCAGCTTGATCTCGATGTGTACCACGGTGACGTTTTCGGTTTTCTCGGTCCCAATGGGGCTGGTAAAAGTACCACTATCCGAATGCTGCTTACATTGATCAAACCGGATAGTGGAGAGATTCGTGTTTTCGGTAAAGAGCTGCATGAGCACCGCAGTTCGATTCTTTCACGAATTGGTTGTATTGTAGAAAAACCCGACTTCTATAAATTTCTGAGTGCGCGTAAAAATCTGGAGGTGCTCGCGCAATACAATAAGGTACGTTTATCCAAAACGAAGATTGACGAGTTGCTCGAATTTGTAGGTCTGATGGGTAGGGGTGATGATGCTGTAAAAGGCTATTCTCATGGTATGAAACAACGATTGGGCCTTGCTCAGGCGTTATTGCATGATCCTGATCTGATTATTTTAGATGAGCCAACAACTGGTCTCGATCCGCAAGGTATTATTGATATCCGTAATCTGATTTTATATCTGAGTAAAGAGAAAGGTAAAACTATTTTTCTGTCCTCACATATTTTACATGAACTCGAATTGGTGGCTTCACGGATGGCCATCCTGAATAAAGGAAAGATGGTGTTGCAGGGGTCCTTGACTGAATTATTGCATGATAGTGATCGTGTGGTTGAAATAAGGGTAGAGAATCCTGTTGCTGTTTATGAAACGCTTGCCGGTACTGAATTCGATAAAATGCGTTTGGGTTATTCTTCTTCACATGTGCAGTTGCAGCTCGGTCTACCACAAATTCCACTTTTGTTAAACTGGATGGTGGCGAATAATGTGTCTGTTTTTGGAGTTGAATCACGTCGTCAGCTGGAAGATTTATTTTTGAAGCTTACCGAGAGTGCCGAGCGGATGCTGGTCACTGAAAAGGCATAAAAAAACCCGCTATCGGTTGAGCAATAGCGGGTGATGGTATTCAGGTGTATATTATTCTTTATCCAGGAATGGATAGCGGTAATCAGTTGCCGGTACAAAGGTTTCTTTGATTGTACGCGGAGATACCCATCGTAACAAGTTAATCAATGATCCTGCTTTGTCGTTTGTTCCGGAAGCGCGTCCACCTCCAAATGGCTGTTGGCCTACTACTGCACCGGTACATTTATCGTTGATGTAGAAGTTCCCGGCCGCATGTACTAATTTTTTAGTGGCAAGCTGAATCGCATAGCGGTCTTTGGAAATAATTGATCCGGTCAAAGCATAAACTCCGGTACGGTCAACGAGTTCGCAGGTTTCTTCAAACTTCGCATCTTCGTATACATATATCGTTAGTACCGGACCGAACAGTTCTTCACACATGGTTACATAATTCGGATCCTTGGTGTGAATAATGGTTGGTTCGATGAAGTACCCGGTTGATTTATCGAAATTACCTCCTGCGATGATTTCAACGTTACTGTTCTTTTTAGCTTCTGTAATATAGGAAGTGATTTTATCAAATGCTTTTTCATCGATTACTGCATTGATGAAGTTGCTGAAATCTTCCGTTGGACCCATTTTCATGCTCTTCAAATCGTTTACGAGTCCTTCTTTGACTGTTGACCACATAGAAGCCGGGATATAGGCTCTGGAGGCTGCTGAGCATTTCTGCCCCTGGTATTCAAATGCTCCTCTGCTGAGTGCTGTAATTACTTCGGCAGGATTTGCAGAAGGATGAGCGAGGATGAAGTCCTTTCCACCTGTCTCTCCTACGATACGTGGGTATGATTTGTACTTATGTATATTGCTTCCGATTGTTTTCCAGATATCCTGAAATACTCCGGTTGATCCGGTGAAGTGAATTCCCGCAAAATCAGGATGACTCAGGATAACATCACCGGCAACACTACCAGGTACATAAACCAGGTTGATAACACCCGCTGGCATTCCTGCTTCCATGAATACTTCCATCAATACGCGTGCAGAATATATCTGAGTGAATGCCGGTTTCCATACTACCGTGTTGCCCATCATAGCTACAGAAGTTGGAAGGTTTCCTGAGATGGCAGTGAAGTTGAATGGTGTGAGTGCGAATACAAACCCTTCGAGCGGACGCTGCTCTACGCGGTTGTAAACTCCCTTGGAAGAGATCGGTTGTGCAGTGTAGATTTCCCTTGCATATTGCACATTGAAACGTAAAAAGTCGATCATTTCACAAGCAGCGTCAATTTCTGCCTGATAGGCGTTTTTACTCTGCGCGAGCATGGTGGCGCCGTTGATTTTCGCACGATATGGTCCTGCTAAAAGATCTGCTGCTTTAAGAAAAATAGAGAGACGCTGTTCCCATTCCATCTCAGCCCATTCTTTGCGTGCAGCAAGTGCAGCATCTATTGCCTGCTTTATATGGCTTGCGTCGCCGATGGAGTATTTCCCCAATAAATGTTTGTGGTCATGTGGTGGACGCAGTTCTCCCTTTTTCTCGGTGTGTACTGCTTTTCCGCCGATATACATGGGTACATCGATTACTTCGCTGCGCATTTCTTTTAATGCGGCTTGCAGGCTTTTCCGCTCGGGACTGCCCGGAGCATAGTTTAATACAGGTTCGTTGATAGCAACCGGTACTTGAAATATTGAATTCGACATAAGTTTGAATATTGGAAGTTCCCTAACGGGATTTCTACCGCAAAATTAGTTAAACAAAGTGGTTTGGCCGGTAACATTTGTATCGTCGAGGTTTACTTTAACTATTTCCTTTTCAATAGTATATATTAAATAGCCCTCTACCTGCTTTATTCCGGTCTGTTGGAGCAGGCGGCAATATTCCTGTACCTGATGGTGATGTTGCTTGTCTTGCTTGCCTGTTTTAAAATCAATGACGATCCCTGAATCACCTTTCATAAGCACTTTGTCGGGCCGGTGTAGCTGATTCTTTTCATCACAGAGCTCCGTCTCATTTTCTACTTCCCAATACTCAGCGGTCCATTTTCTTTCTTCAAGTAAATTCCAGATTTCTGTTACTGTTTTTTCGAGATCAGTTCGTTGTTTGTGAAATGCTCTGTTTTTGTCTTTTGATAAAATGGAGTTAACGGCTCGCCTGATTTCACCTGCTTGTTGTATAGAAGAGATGCTTTCGTGTACGAGGTTACCGAAGATAGTTTCTTCAGATGTAAATGCCAGCTGTAAAGGTGGTAGTGCTATTGATGGTGTTTCCGGTGCCGGAAGATCGAATGCATGAAAGGATGCAGGTTTGAATAATTCCCCATGCTCCTGTCGCTGATGTGTAGAAGTGGATGTGCTGTTTTCACCTAAACTGAATATTCCTTCTGCGTTGACATTTTCATTGAGCTCTCCGGTATTTTCGATGGTGTCCGTTATGAATGCTCCTGCATCGTTTTCTTTTGCTGCAGAGGGCATGTATACAAATAGTTTTTCTTCCGGACGGGTGAATGCTACGTATAATAAATTCAGGTTGTCAATACTTGTTTCTAAAGTTTCCTGAAGATAGTCTTCGCTGAAGTAGGATGTTTCAAGTGCTTTGACTGTATATACCGGTAGTTTTCCGATAGAATTAAATTGCTCGTGTTTTGCATTGGCCCACATAATTCCAAATTGGCTGGGAATCAGCGACCAGTCGAGGAAGGGCATGAATACAACAGGGAACTCCAATCCTTTCGAGCGGTGAATAGTTATAATTCGAAGTGCATTGCCTCCGTCAGGTAGTTCAACACTCCACTTTCGGGTGTCTACATGTTCGTCCCACCATTGTATAAATCCTGCAATGCTGTTGCCGGAGCTGTTGGCAAAGTCGTCGATTAATTCGCTTAGTTTTTGAATGAACGGATCTGTTTTGGCAAGTGCTCCGGCGTCAAGTAAATAAAGAAATACAAATTGAAGCGGTAGGGGTGAAAGGGTTTCCTTTTTATTGAGGATGTTCAGATAGGCCCACGATTGCCTGTTCTTGAGGAGTTGATCTTTTCGGTAAGGGATATCCGTTAGTACCTGCGTGGAATCAATGAATTGATTGATTTCAGCATGTAAAAGGGCCAGGTCGGGATTTAATAGTAAGCGGAAGCAGTTGAGTATAAATCTGACCTGAGGCTGGTTGGCTATCAGGAGTGAGTTTGAGGAAATGAACGGATATTTGCCCTCTTTGAATAAATGATCCGCTATTTCATTTTCATGTCCATTGGTGCGCACAAGTATTACAATGTCGCCCGGTTGATAACCGAGTTCCAGTTGTCGGGCGATTTCAACTGACATCTGCTTTAATGCTCTTTGTTTCCAGTGTTGCTTTTCTTCTTCCGGTATTGATTCGTCTTTTTTCTTGTCAGAGTCAAAGCTTCTGATTTCGACATAACCACCCTCTGCCCCCGAACTTTTGTGTTTTTGAAATACCTGTGCGTTTTCGTATGCTTTAAAGAGGGGGTGATTGGGGATAAGGCATTTTTCGGCGGCTAGAATAGCTGCTGCCGGAAAAAAAGTATTGTTGAAGTGTACGATGTTTATTTTACTTCTCCAATTGGTGTCGAGAATCTCTTCGGTTGGTTTAAAGCCTGTATGCGATAAGTCTTTCCTGACACCATCAACGATGAGCTGCATATTTCCACCTCGCCACCGGTAAATACTTTGCTTGGCATCTCCGACAATATATACATCGTTCCCGTTACCGAGTGAGTTTAAAACTAGTGGTTTCAGGATGTTCCATTGCTCAGTGGCGGTGTCTTGAAATTCATCAATAAAGAGATGCAGGAATGTGTTTCCTGATTTTTCATAGATGAATGGCGCGTCTTGTTCTTGTACCGCTTTGCTCAGCATTCTGGTGGTGTCGGAGAGATGGAAAAGCTGATGCTGCTCTCTGTATTCCTTGAGCTTGGTGTCGAGAGCGCCTGTAATTCCGGATTGATATACCAGCTTGAGTGCTTCTATAACGGTAGTGTATATCCGTTCTTCTTGTTGATAGTATTGAACGGCTTCCACCAAGAGTGGATGAAGTGTGGTTTCAACTAAATGGATGAGTGTGGTGTTTTTTTGTTCCTGTTTACTCAGGAATCCCATCGGATCATCCAGTGCTTTGGTCGTATAAGAGTTGATTTTTTGATATTCTTTGCTGCTGCTCTTATGGTGTGCTATTTTTAGCAGATAGCCTGCCGGTCCACTTTTCTTCTGGTAAAAAGAGGAAATATCTACCGAGTGTTCGTCCATCGCCTGGATGGCATTTTTTCCGATAGTTCGCATTCTGCCTTCAACTGTAGATTTTTTATTGATCATCCAGTTGATGAGTTCAAGTAACTGGTCGGTGTTGGCAGTCCCGGCATAATCTCTGGCTTCATCCGAACTGAGCAACTGCCGGGTCATTTTCTCCAGTTCTCCTGAAATGTTCCAGCTTTTCCCGTTTTCTATCCGGTTCAGGAGTAGCTCTTCCAGCCATCGCGTGATGAATTCATTCTTTCCTGCTTCATCTAGTAACGCGGAGGTGATGTTTCTGCAAATTGCTTCGGTATCTAGTTCGATTTCATAACGGATGGGTAGCATAAGCTCCCTTGCAAGAATCCGCGCTAATGATTGAAAGTAGCTGTCGATTGTAGATACACTGAAGGAGGAGTAATCGTGAAGTATTTTGGATAAAACAAGTAACGCGTTTTGCCTGATTTCTTCTTCACTGAGTCGGGGAATTTGATTGCGAAGAAGTACAAGGTACCTTGAGTCAGCTCCATGTGCAAGAGTGTCTAATTCACGAATGATCCTCGTTTTTAGTTCTTCAGTTGCTTTGTTGGTGAAAGTGATGGCTAGTATTCTTCTGAAAAGCCATGGTCGTTCAATTACCTTAATCAGAAAACGGCTTACAAGCGTAAAGGTCTTCCCGGACCCTGCCGATGATTTGTAAATAATGAGTCCCATTATGCCAAAATAAAACAGGTTTGCCACATAGACAAACCTGTTTCATAGACTTACTGTAAACGAGGGTATTAGCGCACAGTGAACCCTGCCATTTTATAGGCAAAGCCAATTCCGAATACTTGGCGGAACTGCGTTCTGGGTGCGGTTTTTTGTGTGCCGTCAGAGCGTAATACAGGTGTTTTTGTTCCGTTATTGTCTTTGAAAATGGAAATCTTCGTGTTGTCATCATAAATCAACTGCGTTCCAATAGAAGCCGTGATGTATTTATTGACTTTAACTGCAAGAAGAACTTCCCAGTTTACATCGATGTTTTGTGGATCTTCCTGGTAGTTACTGAACAAATCAAGTTTCGTCATGAAGTTTACATCTTTCAGGATGTCTTTTTGGAAACGTGTGTTCACATAGGCTCCTAATTCCATTCTCAATTTATCTCCAGGTTCAACTCCGAAGGCTCCAGCGTTCGAAAGCGAATCGTCATTTACGATAATCGCCCTGCCAGTCAATGGAGAAAGGAAGAAGGTGAAATAGTCTTTCGGCTTGTAATCGATACCAAGTGCTAACAAGGTAAAGGCCGGAGCGGCAAACTTAGAGATGTAGCGGCTGGAGTCAGTACGCGGATAGTTGAATCCTTCGGTGAATTGCGAACGGAAGTTGAACAGGATAGTGTAATAGAATTTTGCTTTGTAAGCATCATATCCAAACTTAGAGTTTACTTCGAAACGGTCATCATTTTTCCGGAGTTTCTCTTCGCCTTGCTTTACTATTCCATAACCCATGTCGAGCGCATTGTCCCAGGCTATTTTTCCTTTTTTGTAATTGGCAAACAGATTCGCCATTCCGTTTAATGCAATGGAGTTTTGTCCTCCTCCGGCCCAGTTCGACAAGCTTACCTGATTAAACGTTACAGCGAATATTCCGCCCGTTCTCCAGATAGTATCATTCTGTGATTTTCCTTCCAGAAAGAAGCCCAGGGTGACAAGCACCAATAGTGCGA
Organism: Bacteroidia bacterium; assembly: GCA_017995075.1. GTDB lineage: Bacteria > Bacteroidota > Bacteroidia > AKYH767-A > OLB10 > JAJTFW01. The sequence continues at coordinate 10,388 of JAGOJO010000064.1, forward strand.
TTTTCTTTTTCATGCGTAATTTTATTTCTTGAGTAGATCTCTGATTTCTGTTAATAAGGTTTCTTCCTTGCTTGGAGCTGGAGGAGGAGCAGGTGCTGCTGCTTCTTTCGCTTTCATTTTGTTCATGGCTTTTACAACCAGAAACATTGCAAAGGCAACCGCTGTGAAATCAATAATCGTTGTGATGAATTCACCATATTTGAGATAAACCTCAGGAACCTCTTTAGTGGTTACATTGCCTGCAGCATCCATGATAGCCTTGCTGCCATCCTGAATTTTCATCTTCATTTCAGAGAAATCCTGATTGCCAATGAGTGTTCCAATGACTGGCATTACGATTCCATCAACAAATGATGATGTAACTTTTCCGAATGCTCCTCCAACAACAACACCCACTGCGAAATCTATAAGGTTGCCGCGCATTGCGAAATCCTTAAATTCTTTGATAAATCCCATAATCGTTAGTTTTTTAGGTTTAAGGCAAAAATAGATAAAACTTATTTACTGAAAATAAAAAAGCCACCCTAATAAGAGTGGCTTTGTATTGTAAATTATTTAGTATTTTATCTGCCTTCCGCGGTGCTGGGTACTGCAGGTGGATTTACAGTGAGTTGTTCTGGTTTGAGTCGGAATGCAATTACCGGTACCCATACTGAGTGTGCTGTGCTATTGGATAGGGCCAGACGGTAATAAGCTACTCCAATTATTGGTTCTTTATCGATGAGTGCATATGCTTTCAGACCTTCTGATTTGCCTGCAGCCTTGGTACGCCCGATTTCAATGTAGTTTTTGGTGTCTCCACTGCGCTCTATAATGTAATGATCGGTGCCATTTTCCTTAGCAGTATGCCAATTTAACATGACTTGTTTTCCCTGTAATTCTGCAGAGAAACTCAATAACTGCATGGGAGCATTGTTCGATTTTCCGGTCTTGCGGATTATCAGATTATCGAATACAGGCGTGGGTTTGCCGTTCGCATTCATCCCTTCACCGATGATAATTGATTCGTTTTTCCCCCAGTTAATTCTTGATTGTTCAGCTGCCTGGTTGGTCCATACTGTTGCTTTATCGACCAATATCTCTGCTTTGCCGGTGGCTGGAGTGAAAAGGAATCGGTAGTTTCTGAATTCGCCGTCCTCCGGAATTTCATAACGGGTGATTTCGTCAATTGAATATGATTTTCCGTTCGGCGCAGTTATTTTGTATTTTATCGTTACAAATCCGTCCTTCATCCCGAAGTTGAAGTCTTTTCCTCTTGTATAAAAGTTCCCGTCAGGTTCCAGTCGTTTGAAATCAATTCCGATGTCAATTCCATCTGCATTTAATTCCGCAGTGGGTTTGATCTCGAGGTTGATATCTTTCATGGCATTTCCTGCCCCGAGTCCCATTGTGCTGTCTTTTCCACCTTTAAGGCATTCAGCATTCGGGCTGCATTTAATTCCCGATGGGCCAATGTCTGATTGGAGTACATTGTTTTCATCCCAGCTATATCCGAGCATTATTTCGCCGTTGTTTACAGGATCCTGCTCCATGAGGTTGATCTTGGCAAGTGAATTTTCTGAATCCACTGTGTTGATTACAACTGTCATGTATGCGGCTACAGCCATGACTGAAATCCCACCGATGATTAGTGTTCCGCGCTGGAGGGTGCTTAGCTTTTGCCTGTTAGAGGGCCTCAGATTATATGCCATTGTATTATTGGTTAGTCAGGGTTAATATGGGGCCCTGATGAGTTTTTGTGTGAACTTTTCTGTGCCGTTTATTACATGTAGCACATAATTTCCCGGAGGAAGTTGTTCTGATGTTCGAATGGTGAAACTGTTGCTTCCTTCTGTAGCTTCCTGTTCGTGTTGCGAGATGGTTTGTCCGGCAGAGTTGAACAGGAGGAATTGGGTTGCTCCCGGATTTTTAATAGCGTATTTAATCGTGATCTGATCTGTGAAGGGGTTGGGGTAAACTGCTTCTACAATCATTTGGTCTTCCTGGATAGTTGTTCCTTTGCTGCGGTCTACTTTTACAGTGTTGGAATAACAGTATCCTCCATTTGCATTGATTTGTTTTACTCTATAATACGTAAGTGAACCCTGGAAAGATTGGTCGGAAAACCTGAAGTTTCTTACATCGCCGTTATTCGTTAGAATTTCTATGGTGTGTATTCTTTGGTAGTGGATGTCGTCATTTGAGCTTTCAAGTTCGAAATAGAGTACGCCATGGGTATATTCGCAGTTCCAGTTACAATTGTTCTCTTGTTCAAGTGGGTTGACTTTTAGACTAAAATTGGCGGATACTGAGTTGCCGGTTCCTGTCTTTAGTGCAATAGGCCCTGAAAGGTCGCTTGCAGTGAATCTGAGTTTGCCGCTTTCTGATAAATTGGTGACACCTGTTTCTGTGCAGGGGATTTCTGTCCATTTGTCCCCGTTCCAGATTAATGCAGTCAATATTCCCTGTGCCGAGAAAATATCTGTTGTATTTTCACTGCCATGGTATCCTAATTCGTATTCAGCAGTGATGCCGGGCGCGTGAATTTCATAGTACCTGTCTATGAGTCTGGAGGTGGAGATGTTGCTTCCGTTGAAAGAGAGTGTGGTTACCGCATTTACATGATTGGTGCCCGGTAAAGGAAGGTTGTCGACTTCTGTTTTGCGTGTTGAGATTTCTAACGCTCCATTGTTAGTGTTGTTGATGCAGTCAATGCTGATTGGTATGAGTTGGTAGTATTCATCTGCAAATTGAATTTTGCAGTCTTCAAATCCATTTCCGTAAGGAGGAAGTGCGCCAAGTATAAGTCGTGATTGATTGATGGCTTGTTTGTCTTCGCTGATGACTGCTGCTGTAGCACCGCAAGTGTATTGGCCGGTGAAAAATGTGTTTTTGTTCAGTTTTATTATTCCGCTTTCATGGTTGGTGGCAGTTCGGGTGTAAAGATCTTTTTCAATAGTGAATGCCGGTTCACTTGAGCTTTCTGTTTTCAGAATGAGCTGTCCGTACTTTTGATCTTCCGTTGTGGCATTTCCATATCCGTAGCCGCTTATGGTGGTTGCTCCTTCGGAAATGTATTCAACAATGCTTTGAGGATGTAGTTTGTAAATTAGATTGCTCGTTGCATTGATGGTGGCGTCAGAAGTTCCATTGTATAGTCCATTTTTATGTCGGGTGCTTAGCGTACCGCTGTTGTTTATTGATGAATAGGTGCTTTGACCGTTAGATGAAATTGAGTTCGCTTTGCAGTCAAGTTTTGCTCCTGGTTCAATTATCAACATGTCGTCTCTGTTCTCGGCAAGCGAGGATATTTGTAATTCGCCATTCGATAGTTGAAGAGTGCTGCCTGATTGGATGATTAATTGTGTTTGTTCTGTTAGATGTGATGATGAGTTTCGGTAAAGGCTTGTGGGACTTTGTGTCGGATAGGCATGTGCTATTCGTATTTGTCCTAAATGTCTTGCTGTCCCTGCACCAATAGATGTGATTTTGCCGTTCCCTCCGAGTTCCATTTTTGTGCCCTGAAGAATTAGTACATCGGCTCCGGTTTTGTTGGCATTGTTGCTAAAATTGAATACTCCGCCGGTTTGTGAGAAGTCTCCTCCTGTAATTAAAAGGTTGCTGTCGGGCGAGTTGTTTGAAAGATTACTGTAAAGGTTAAATAGTCCTCCTGTTTGTGAAAAGTTTTGAATGACATTAAATTTAGCTCTTCCGCTGTTGTTCTTTAAGTGAAGGTTTCCGTTTTCAATGAGCAGATTGCCGGCTTGTATTTCAGCTTCACCTGGGGCATAGGATAAATAAGTGTTTCCTCCGCTGCAGTTTATTTCGCTGCTATACAGTTGTATTTTATGGGTGGCCGGAGCGAATTTGTTTATTCCTGCACTTAAGTTTAGCCCGTCAGTGAATATGTTGATTTCATTTCCATATCCGTAGCTGGTACTGAATTCTCCACTTGCAATTCCGTTGATGTTGAATTGTCCATGGGATGTGAGCCGAAAGCTTTGTTGGTTGGGATTGCCCGCTAATGTTTCCATACCTACTCCTCTGAAAATATTGGATGAGTTGGAGAATGTGATGCTGCAAAATTTGTTGAAGCGCAGTTGTACTGTGTCGTTTTCTGCACTGCAGGAATAACTTCCCATAAATATACCGCCGGTAAATAATAGGCTGTCCGCTTCGATGATGCTGCTTCCTGCATTGTTTGTTGTGGCATTCCAGCAACCTCTGAAGTCACCGTCTGACTGACTGAATGTGCCGTCAACCAGCAGACTTCCATTTCCATTTCCGACTCCTGTAACTCCGGTGTTCCAGATGAGGGAGGTGTATCCCTGATTGTTCAGGTCACCGTTAATATGGATTTCAGTATTGCCGTTACCGTCTACGATTCCATAAAATTCACTGTATTGATTCCCGGATTTATATGTGCTAAGGTTGCCTTGAATATTGAGGTCTGCATTCCCTTCTCCTCCCCAGATTCCGTAGAATGTTGAGCGGACAAGCTCCATGTTTCCTTGTATTTCTGCACTTAAACTTGCATTGCCACCATTTACTCCTATGAAAGTTCCGTAATCTGAAATTTTCATGTCACCGTTTACTTTGAGTTGGCAATTGCCATTGCATTCTCCATTGATGAGGTTTAGTTCGCCCCCATTAATGGAAATGGAATTCGTGTTGAGGGAGAATCCAATGTTTCGGTCTCCACGATAGATGTCTAAAAGAGCGGTGGGGTTGGTGAGTTGGATGGCACCAATACTCGTTTGATGGATTGTTCCGGTTGTGTCAAGAATGATATAGCTGCTGGAGATTGTTAATGTTCCGAATATCGGATGTGCTTCGAAGCAGTTATTCATTCTCCATCCGGCTGATATGTTTTGAATGGTGAGATTTCCAAATGATCCTGATATCACTTCTCCTGGACCTGTTCGCAGGTCGTACCATTTTTTTATGATTAAGGTGCTGGTTGGCTTAAGGTCTTCAATGCAATTTGTGAATAGAGTAGCTCCGTTGGATGTATTGGTTTGCGGATTCCAGATGACAGTGCCATTAATGTCAATTGTGAATTGTGTGCCCGGGGATAGAATGGTTATATCTCCTCCGTCTATCTTTAACTCACCTTGAATCACAAGTCCGTCAGTATGGTGAACGGTGAGTTTTTTTCCGCTGTTGATGTTTAATGAACCCCCTGATTGAATGGTGAGTGTCCGGCAACTGATAGCAGTGCTGTTAATATTTGGTTGGTGACCTCCGCGAATGATGATGTCATCCGTTTCATTGGGAATTCCGTTTGGACTCCAGGTGGTAGGAGTGTTCCAGTTGCCGTTACTGGTTGATGTACGTACAACTGCTTGTGTTTTGTTGATTCCGGCAGTTGTGATGAGGAGAAGCAGGAAGAGTATCTTACGCATGTTATTGAATAGCATTTACTGTGGTTAAAGTGCGTTGATTTACATCGTTTGCTCTTGAGGGCATAGATACCTTTGCTGAATTGCTGTTTTCCTTGAGAAGATTTTTATGGTCTTCTATTACTTGTTCTGCGGTTCTTAAAAATCTTGTGTTTATAGAAGTGTTGGTGCTTCTATAGTTGATTTCATTTTTGTGTTCACCTGTCGCTGCCATTGTTTCTTCCGTTTGTGAAAGTTGCAGGTAAAAAGTGAGTGATAATGCTACTGCAAAACACAGTGAAGCAGTGATGATGATTCTCTGTCGGAAAGAGATTGATTGTGTAGCTTTCTGTCGTAGCTTTCCCGGTCGTTGTGTTGACTTTTTCATTTCTTCTTTTAGCTCTTTCTTATACGGAGAAAGTGGTTGATTTGTTTAAATTGCGAAGGCCGGTAAGATGAATCTTGCCGGCCTGCTCGCTGTTGGTTAGAAAAGTATTTTACGCTGTTACGAAGGTTAGGTCTTCGACAGTAATTGTATTGTTTTCTGCCATGAGTGCGGCACGTTCGATTACGGCCTTTAGTTCACGGATATTTCCTGGCCATGCGTATTCTAACATGAATTTGCAGGCTTCTTTCGAAATGGTAAAATGATCAAGACGATTTTGTTGGCAGAATTCACTTAAGAATGATTTGGCCAGCAGGATGATATCGTCTCCACGTTCGCTTAAAGGTGGGAGGTGGATCAGGAACCCTTGAATCCTGTAGAATAAATCTTCACGGAAACGGCCTTCTTTTACTTCTTGTGCCAGATTGCGGTTAGTGGCGGCAATGAGTCGGAAATCGAGTTTGATCGTTTTGTTACTTCCGATTCGGGTAATTTCTTTTTCCTGTAGTACGCGGAGTAATTTGGCTTGTAACCCAAGGTCCATTTCTCCGATTTCATCAAGGAATATTGTTCCTCCGTCTGATTCTTCGAATTTTCCGATTCGTCGTTCTCTTGCATCCGTGAATGCGCCTTTTTCATGTCCGAATAGTTCGCTTTCTACCAACTCGTTTGGAATTGCTCCCATGTTTACAATAACAAATGGCTTTCGTGCTCTTTGTGAATTGTAGTGAAGGGCTTTCGCAACCAGTTCTTTTCCGGTTCCGCTTTGTCCAGTAATAAGTACCATCATGTTGTTTTTTTCTACTTTCTGAATAAGTCGTAGAACACGCATAACAGCATTGCTGTTTCCTAGTATATTGGAGTACTTATTTCGGTCGATGATCTGATCTTTGAGAAATTCTACTTCCCTTCTCAATGTTACATTCATGGAGAGGTTTCGTACTGAATTTTCAATATTGACCATCATCTGGTCGTTTTTGAGAATGTAGTCATTTGCTCCGTTGCGGTAACATTCTACTACTACCTGAACTTCTTCCTGTCCTGAACATACAACAATAAGTGAGCCCGGACTAATCGCTTTAACCTGTTTCATTAAGGTTAATCCGTCCATTCCCGGAAGATTGTAGTCGATTATTACAATGTCTGGTCGGTCAGTTAATGCACCGATGCAGTCTTCACCTGTTGTGAAATGTGTGGTTTCGAAAGCTTCGAATTTACCAAGGCATTGCTTGATGAGTGTCGCCACCATCATGTCATCTTCAATAAGAAATATTTTTCCTGCGTTCATGGTTGTATGTTTTAGTGTATTGTACTGTTCATTTCCTGTTCAAGTTCAGCATAAGCTGTTTTGCAGGTGGATTTAATAGTATTTAATAGTTGAATGATCATTTCCATGTTATCCTTCTTTTTGGCTAAATCTTCAATTTTAGCTGCGGCAGAACTAAGTTCTTTTAGTCCTACATAGTTGAAGGATGGTTTGATCTTGTGCGATGCTTGTCTGATTTTCTCGAAATCATTAGAGGATATCGCTGATTCAATCTCTTCGATTGATTTCGGCGTGTTTGTCAAAAACATCTGGATGAACTCACGGAAGAATTGTTCGTTGTTTTCGGAAATCTCTTTAAGGAAGTCGAGGTTGGTGATCGGACTGGTACCGATTATATTTGTTTCGTTATTAGTACCTGTCGAACTGTTCGTGTTAGTACTGGTTCCGCTGTCACTTGTTGTTTCTTGTTTGCTTTTGCCAAGTGATCCTTTACCTGTTAACTCAGCAATTTTTTCTTTGAGTTGCTCTGGTTTAAAAGGTTTTGAGATATAATCATTCATTCCAATGCTTAAGCATTTTTCTTTCTCACCTGACATGGCATGGCCTGTCATGGCGATAATTGGAATTTGATTGTTGGGTGATGGCAATTGCTCGCGAATTATCTCAGTGGCTTTATAGCCGTTCATGTCAGGCATTTCTACGTCCATTAGAATGACGTCGAAGTTGGTTTTTGAGGCAGCTTGTACTGCTTCTACACCTGTGACAGCAAATTCTGGTGTGAGTCCCCATTCACGGAACATTTTCTCGATGATGAACCGGTTAATGTCGTGATCTTCTGCAATCAGTACTTTGAGGTCCGAAGGAAGTTGTAATGTGGCATCTGCGGCAACAGCAGTTGTGTTTATTTGCCCTGATCCGATTTTGTATGGAATGCAGAATGTGAAAGTGGTACCTACATCCGATATGCTTTGTACATGGATTGTTCCGTGTTGTCGCTCTACCAGTTGTTTGGTGATTGTTAAACCTAAACCTGTTCCTCCGAATTTACGGGTAATATCATCACCGGCTTGTGTGAACGATTCAAAGATGGAATCAATCTTATGTGGCGGGATTCCGATGCCACTGTCACGGATGGTGAATTCTATTACAGCGTTTCCTCCATTCGTTTCTTTTGTTTTAGTGCCAATTGATACAAACCCCTTTTCCGTGAATTTTACAGCGTTCCCAAGTAAATTATTAAGGATCTGTGTTAAGCGTACAGGGTCACCAATTAGTTGTTCCGGTAGGTCGTTGGAGAGTTCAGTTTTTAACTGAATGTTTTTTTCTATTGTCTTTGGGATAAAACCTGCAACGGCTGTCTGAATAGTGTCACGTAA
>JAGOJO010000150.1 GCA_017995075.1 Bacteroidia bacterium
GAATCGCTCACTGATCCGCCATGCGCACTGCGAATCTGATTCCATACTTTATTAGCAGCATCGGGATAATTCTTCTTCAGCCAGTCGGCAAAAATATCTTTCACATCGCCATTCAATCGAACCATGGTATAGCCGGCAGCCATTGCACCATGTTCTGCAGCGGCTCTTAGCAGATCGGGGATCTCATCACTGTTCAGACCCGGAATAACCGGAGCGGTCATAACTCCCGTAGGCACGCCATGTGAAGTAAGTGTTTGAATTGTCTTTAAGCGGTTCTGTGAAGAAGAAGTACGTGGCTCCAGTACTCTTCGAAGCTCTTCATCCAATGTTGTAATCGAAATATACACACGAACAAGTTGCATCGATGCCATCTCCTCCAGCAAATCGAGATCGCGAAGAATCAATGCATTTTTTGTAATAATACCAACCGGATGCCGATGTTTTAAAAATACCTCCAGTAAACTACGTGTGATTTTATAGGTGCGTTCAAGAGGCTGATAGCAATCGGTATTCCCGGAGAGACTCATAGTAGCCGGAACATAATTTTTTTTATTGATGAAATCCTCCAGCAGTTTTGCAGCCTCCGGTTTCACAATAATCTTCCGTTCAAAATCGAGACCTGCACTCAGACCCCAATAATTATGAGCATTCCGCGCATAACAATACGCACAGCCATGTTCACAGCCCTGATAGGGATTCAGCGAATAGAGAAACGGAAGATCGGTACTCTCCACCTTATTCACTATCTGCTTCGGGTAATCGAAAGACACCTCCGTTCCCGGATCCGGTTCCGTAAGCTCATCGATTCCCTCGAAATGTTCCAACACCCGCTCCTGTTTAGTAAAACGATTCGGTGTATTGATCTGCGCTCCGCGGCCTTTAATATAGTCTTCCATTGATTGTATGATAGTCAAACCTTCACCGACAATATAGAAAAGTCCGGACAACCAAACGAAAAATGGAAATAATTAATCTTTATGCGTAAAATTGAAAGAAACTTATGATTCGGAGTACATATCTGTTGACTACAGAGTGTTCTTCAAAGTTTAATAAATTATTAACCCTGAAAATCTATTTGACTACTACTGCTTTATACTCAGAAGGGGCATATACGGGCAATTGACAAAAAATAATCTTATAAATAACCACGGTTTTCTCATGCATACTCTACAATATTTTTATCTGCAACTCCCAAATTATTAAAATGAGTCTCAATAGCACTGCTAATCCAGCTAATATGCAGTTACTGTGCATATTGTTTTGTGATTTATATTACAAAATGCTTAAATCCGTACTCACTGCATTTGTCAATGTAAATGGAATAAAATCTGATGTTCAATTTTTCCCCGCAGCCCTAATAAATCTGGAAACAAAACGCACACCATTAATTTCTATTGCAATAAAATACAATCCTGCACTTAATTTTGCAACCGGTACAGTTATTACATCATTCTCACTAACCACGCTTTCATTCATTAGAATTCTTCCCGCTAAATCCCCGAGTAAAACATTGAATGTTCCATGAACGTTTGGTAGCTTAATATTCAAAATATCATTTACAGGGTTCGGGAAGACAAGTATTGAACCAGGAGTAGTGGCATCAAATATACCATTAACACCACCAATATGAATAAGTATGGTATCCGTTGATAAGGGTTCCCCGCTATTGATATAAAGATAACCAAACGCTTCAATATGATCACCGTTAGTTATTGTTGAAGCAGGATACATTTTATATCTTACATAAACAATCGAATTAGTGATATTGGTTGCAGTATCCGACAAAGCCAAATTATCGAATTCAAATGTAAGCAATCGACTGTCATTGCGATAAATCGCCTGCAACGAATCCCCTGCTGTAAGGATCTCAAATGAAGAGGGATTCATCAATTCTGAAACCTGCTGGTTCAACAGCAAACGGTTTACGGTTGAAGTATCCGAATGCATGAAATAGTACACATATTCAATACCAGTGAAGTTTGGAGAACCTATATTCGGAACGGTATCGAACACCGAATAAAACTGTTTAGTTTCATACTTATCCATCAACACTAATTGTAAATGATCCTGATTATCATCAGGGGTGAGTTCATTTCCGGAAGTTATAACGGTAACCCAAGCAGACACCGAATCTCCGGTTAACAATGTTGTATCCGGCAAAAATGCAACATAGATCGTTTTATATGAAAGCGGCAACAAAGCACCGAGTTGCCAGCTTATTGAATCAGCCGATACAATATCAGGTGTCAAAGACGCTACTGAAAAATGCAGGAGTGAATCCGAATACAATTGAATTATCGGTTGAATGGTGTCTGTTCCATTATTCTCAACACCTATTGCATAAACAAGTTTTTCGCCTACTGAACATCCAGAAACTCTTGTCAATTTAATGCGGAGATCATGTTGTGAAGTTAACGGACCTGCAGAAATATTATTCAACGAATCTATATTGTTAAATCCGGTAAAATATTCCTGAATTAATAGTGGTGTCGACGAATAGTACGGAATGTCTGTAAAACCTGCAGATAGAAATCCCGTGTCTGGAATTACCAGCGAAAAAGCGCCCTCTTTATTCGTAAGCGTCACAACCTGTTTACCGGAAGTACTTAATACATAGTTAGCCAAACGGATTTCAGAAGAATCAATTGTCAAATCAGCATTGGCATCAAGCCATAATGTTCCTTTCAGTGTATTTACCCTATCACTTACCAAATAGATCCAGTAATCATCGCTTGGTGAATCATTCGTTTTAGCACCTGATCTCATAGACTTTGAAAAACCACCGACAATAATATCTCCAGCTCCTGTGCGCTGTGTTGAATACAGATAATCCCGCTCCTGCCCTCCAATAGAAAGTTCGGATAGCAGATTTCCCACTGAATCTACAACAATGATCCAGTTATCTTTATTACCAAAACAATCTTCTGATTTGTCTTCTGAACGGTCTGAAACTGTAAAACCTCCAATCATTATATTACCGTCTTTTGTAATTGTGAGATCTTTAGGGAAATCGCCAGCACTTCCACCATAAGTTTTATTCCACAACACAATGCCGGAAGTATCCAATTTAACAATCCAAAAATCAGCATCTCCCTTCGAATCCTCCGATTTATCATAACCTGCCATAGAAGTTGACGAAGCGGCAAGCCAAAACTGTCCATCCTTCTCTAAAATCCCGAATATCTCATCCTCCTCCGAACCTCCGATTGAATTTTGCCAGATTATTTGTCCGACTGTATCCAACTTTAATATCCAAAGGTCACTTTTCCCCATACGCGGTTCCGTTTTATCAAATCCGGCACCACTGGTTGACCAGCCACCAATAACAAAATTATTATCTGAAGTTTGCAGCAAACAACGTAAATTCTCATACCCTGCACCACCAATGGTGTTTTGCCAGAGTAGGTTTCCTACACTATCTGTTTTTACAATCCAGTAATCTCCACGACCTAATGAATCTTCAGTTTTATCTCCAGATACCGGCGACATCGAAACACCAGCCAATATATATCCTTTATCCAGTGTTTGAACAACCTGATACAATTCATCATCACCACTACCTCCAATGGTTTTCTGCCACTGGATGACTCCGATATCCGAAAGTTTAACAATCCAATAGTCCAACCCACCCCTTGAATTCTCCGATTTATCTCCTGACACCGGGGAATCCGAATAACCGGCAATAATAAATCCACCGTCCATAGTCTGATAAAAGTCCATAGCACGATCTTCACCGCTACCACCTATCGTATTTTGCCATTGAATTGCTCCTGTGCTATCGAGTTTTAATACCCAATAATCCAAATACCCTAGATTTCCTTCTGTTTTATCATCAGAGAGCGGTGAGGCCGAAAATCCTGCTACAAAAAATCCACCGTCAACTGTCGGTCCAATTTTCCGCAGTTCATCCCAACCGGAACCACCAAGTGTTCTTTGCCAGACAATATGCTGTGCTGATACTTCACAAAGTGTCAACAGCATAACTGAAAATAATAGTTGAATTAAACGGTTCATGTCTACAATTCAAAGCTACTTATTATTTTCCAAATGATAACCAGGTTTTATTTGCTTCCGCTTGTCTCATTCAAATAACAGATCAGCTTTGGGTATTATGGCGATTTCTTGCCCAGAGAACTGAAGAGTCATATTATTACTAACTCTGTATACAGGAATTTGTTTCCACTCTGAATCGTCAGCAAGTAAATCTCTGAACTCAGAAACTTTACAGGAAGATAAATTTCTCTTTTACCATCGGGGAATAATCAAATTTCAATTCATCAGTATCGGAACGGGTAACATCCCCAACGTCATCAGTTGATATTTAGCCGGAATTCCAACAATGCAATTAAGAAAATCAATCGAGAGCGGGGACAGTACAGTTGTCCATTCACCAGTTTGACCTGCTAGTACTTCATATATTCCGAAGTCTGACACTCAGATTTCATTACTATACAAGCCTTGACGAGGTAGTCCATCCATATACCAGCCGTAAGAAAAAACAGAAGACGCATATGTAAATAAGAGTCTACTATCTCTTTGACATAAATAAAACAGATTGTCTGTAAATATTCTTGCAGAATCCGAATTTATCAATTTTAATGGGGTTGAAACAGAAACATATGAATCAGCAATCCACATTCCCGTTATTGTATTGCTGCCTGGACTTTTGGTTTGATACTTAACATTATTTGCATCTCATACAGCTACACTTTTGATTTTCAACAGTAAAGGCTTTCGAGGCGCATCTGCTTCAGCCCTTCCACTACCCTCCTATTAGGTTGCTTCGGCCGGGCTCAAGATGGATATGATCGCATTACAATCATCCTAAAACTTTTTTCATTTACATTTCCAATCACTTAGAAAATTTATGGCAATTTTCTCTCTGCAAGAAGAGTTATGTGCCTATATTGCAATCATCCCATTTGATCGTAT
>JAGOJO010000065.1 GCA_017995075.1 Bacteroidia bacterium
CCTATCGGGCTTACCATTGCAGTATATCTCAATGAATATGCCCCTAAGTCATTTGCGTTCCGCATCAAACCGGTGCTTGAAATTTTAGCTGCAGTACCTACAGTAGTTTACGGATACTTTGCCTTGACAGTTGTTACTCCCTTCCTCCAGCAGTTTATTCCAAACCTCTCCAGTTTCAATGCACTAGGTGCTGGATTTGTTATGGGGATTATGATTATTCCTCTGATCTCTTCGATGAGCCAGGATGCTTTATACGCAGTACCGAAGTCTATTCGGGAAGCAGCATATGGTTTGGGCGCTACACGTCTGCAAACATCATTTAACGTTTTGGTTCCTGCAGCTTCGTCAGGAATTATTGTCTCCGTGATTCTTGCAGTATCAAGAGCTATTGGAGAAACGATGATTGTAGCCATCGCTGCCGGTATGCAACCAAACCTAACGCTTGATCCGACAGTTCCTATACAAACTATCACCACCTACATTGTGCAAATCAGTATGGGGGATGTCCCACATGGATCACTCGAATACCGGACCATCTTTGCGGCCGGAATTTCTCTCTTCATTCTCACCTTCATTCTGAACAACCTGAGTTTCTGGTTCAAGAAAAAATATCAGCAGAAGTATGATTAAGGGAAATGCCAACCGTATCAAGGATAAAATTTTTCAGTATTTCGGTATCTTCTGTACCTTCTTCGGACTGTTCATGCTTGCTATTTTCATTGGCGATGTACTCCAAAAAGGACTTGGCCGAATCGACTGGGACTTCATCACAAAACTGCCATCACGATTCCCCGAAAAATCAGGGATCTTCACTGCCTTAATGGGTACTTGCTGGATTTTATTCCTCACGGCCATCATTGCCATTCCCATTGGAGTATCTGCCGGACTATACCTCGAAGAATACGGTAAAAGAAACCGCTTTGCCGCGATCCTTGAAATCAACATTACAAACCTTGCCGGAATACCATCTATTATCTACGGATTATTAGGACTTGAGGTATTCGTTCGGGTTATGGGACTAGGCCAGAGTGTACTTGCCGGAGCATTGACACTCTCACTGCTTATCCTGCCGGTCATCATTGTCGCCACACGTGAATCAGTAAGAGCAGTTCCCCGGAGTTTACGGGAAGCATCCTTTGCTCTCGGCGCTACTAAATGGCAGACAATCTGGACACAGGTACTTCCTGCTTCTATCGGCGGAATATTAACCGGAGTAATTCTTGCCCTCTCCAGAGCTGTTGGAGAAGCCGCTCCGTTGATTGTAGTTGGAGCACTGGCCTATGTACCATTTGCGCCCTCCACTCCACTCGATGAATTCTCGGTACTTCCAATTCAAATATATAACTGGGTTTCACGTCCTCAACAAGGATTCGTAATCAACTCTGCTGCTGCAATTATCATCTTGTTAATGGTTACCTTCGCAATGAACGGAATTGCCATTTACTTCAGAAATCGCTGGCAGAAAAAAATTAAATGGTAATCGTGCATCCGTATCAATTATGAGCTATAAACTCGAGGCAAAAAATGTGAATGTCTTTTACGACCAGACACACGTAATTAAAAACGTGAATCTGGCGATACAAGCCAATTCGGTTGCTGCTTTCATCGGACCATCCGGTTGCGGAAAATCGACCTTCCTCCGTCTCTACAACCGTATGAATGACCTGATCGAAGGTTTTCGCAAGGAAGGAGAAGTTATGCTGGATGGCAAGGAAATCTACGACCGCGAAATGCGTGTAGAAGATCTCCGCAAAAAAGTGGGAATGGTGTTCCAGAAACCGAACCCGTTTCCAAAAACCATCTATGAAAATGTGGTTTACGGATTACGTATTCGCGGAGTAAAAAATAAAAACCTATTAGACGAAACTGTTGAACGGTCACTCAAGCAAGCGGCATTATGGGAAGAAGTAAAAGACAATTTGAAAAAATCGGCTTTGGCTCTTTCCGGAGGACAACAACAACGTCTATGTATCGCCAGAGCTATTGCCACTGAGCCCTCTGTATTGCTCATGGACGAACCCGCATCGGCGCTTGACCCTATCTCTACATCCAAAGTAGAAGAACTCATCTACGAACTAAAATCACAATTCACCATCATTATTGTAACGCACAATATGCAACAAGCAGGTCGCGTTAGTGATACAACTGCATTTTTTTATTTAGGAGAGTTGGTAGAATACGATTCCACTAAAAATATTTTCACCAATCCAAAAGATATTCGTACACAGGATTATATCACCGGACGTTTCGGTTGATATGCCAACAACATTCATTCATTTAAAGCAACACCAGGAACATGTCGCATCTTGAAATTGAATTAAAAAATCTGAAATCAGAAATGCTCGAAATGTTCGCGCTGGTAAAACTACAGCTCGAAAAATCGAAAGCAGCGCTGGTGAATCTCGACAAAGATCTCGCCCGGGAAGTTCTGGTGAATGAGAAAAGAGTCAATGGATTTGAATTAAAACTCGACCGCGACTGTGAGAATATTATTGCCCTTTTCAATCCTGTTGCTATTGATTTGCGCCTGGTTCTGGCCTGTATGAAAATAAACTCCAATCTGGAGCGCATCGGAGATATTGCAGAAGGAATCAGCCAGTTCGTTTTAAACATCAAACTGGAACCGGAGAAAAAACTTCTCGAAACTACGCGACTCATCGAGATGTACGACACTGCTATACTCATCACTTATGAAGTAATGGAAGCCTTCAACAATGAAGACACCAAACGCGCCCGCAGTGTATTTAAAATGGATGAAATACTTGACGAGATCAACCTCAACGCGAACCAGGCTGTTGCTGACTTTATTCGTGAGAACCCTGATCGCATCAACCAGAGCCTCTATCTGCTAAGTGCTATTCGCAAACTGGAACGTGTAGGTGACCAATGTAAAAACATATCAGAAGAAATTATCTTCTACATTGAAGCCAAAGTATTGAAGCATAAATCACGCGAGCAGAAACAGGCGTAATTTATTTTTCAAAGCAACTTTTTACAACCCCGAGAAATTCCTGATACGTACTGGCATTACAGGCTATGATTTCCTTGCCGTATAGAAAATTATTTCCGCCTTTAAAATCTCCAGTGCTGCCACCGGCCTCTTTCACGAGAAACGCTCCGGCTGCCACATCCCAGGCATTTAAACCATATTCATAAAACCCTTCAAAGCGTCCACAAGCTACGTATGCCAGATCAACAGCAGCAGAGCCCAGACGACGCAAGCCTTGTGTATTCCTCATGCAATAATCGAAAACATCCATGTAAGGTGTCATTCGTTCATAATTGGAATATGGAAATCCTGTTGCCAATAAGGAGCGTTTCAATTCGTTAACCGGTGAAACCTCAATCCGCTTTCCATTGCAATAGGCACCACCATCCTTCCAGCCATAGAAGCACTCATCGAGATTCACCTCATGAATAATTCCCAGCACCAGTTCATCACGAAATGTGAGTCCAACACTTACACAATAACAGGGAACTCCATGCACAAAATTGGTAGTACCATCTAAGGGATCAATAATCCACTTCCAGTCACGATCGGTTATAGTACGCGTATTTTCTTCTGTAATAAATCCCGCATCCGGAATGAGTGGTGAAAGACCATCGACGAGAATTTTCTCACTGCCCTTATCGACATAAGAGACAAGATCATTAAAGCCTTTGTACTCCACTTTCTCCTGCATAAAACCTGCACGTTCAGTCCTCAAAAAAACAACAGCGTCGGCCACAACGCGTCGTGCTTTATCACATACTTCCTGTAACTGTACCATTCGATTCATTTTTTTGACGGGAAACGAGAATTAGTCCGACCGCTCCGCCCAACATCAATAAAGTAGCAATAACCTCGGCCTGCGTAACCTGCATTCCCAGCAAGTCAAACTTATTATTCACTCTTATTTTTTCAATAAAGAATCGTTCGATACCATTCAGCAATAAATAGAGAAAGAACACCTGCCCTGTCCGCTGCAGTTTCTTCCGCAACGACCATAAAACTACAAACAACAGTATACACGTTATTGCTTCATAAAGCGGAGTTGGGAAAACTGCATCCGGTAACATATAACAATGAGGTCCTTCACAACCCGGAATCGGAATACCATCGTTCACTACATTGTTCGGGTAGTTATAAGCCCATACCCAATCAGGAGCCCACGACAACCAGCCCGGCTTCTGCAAATGATTCACAATTCCCCAATCGCCATCTCCCGAAAGCTGACAACCCAAACGACCTGTACCATAGGCCAACATCAGTCCTGGGGCTGTAGCATCAGAAAGAACCAGAGGAGGGATTCCCATTTTTTTACCATAACGCATTACAGTAATCGCACCTACTATTAAACCACCGTACATGGTAAGTCCGCTGAATGAAAGCAAAGCATCAACAGGATCCACGGCGAACTCATGCAGGTTTTCAAGATTATGGAAAATCTTCGCACCAATGATTCCACTCACTGCAGCCACGATGGTAATATTCGAAACCATTTGATAAGGATGCACTACTTCTGTTTCAGTAACAGGTTCTGGCAGCTTTTCCTTTTCCTTCTCACGGTACTGCATATACGCCATTATGCCACCCAGCGCTAATCCGCCCGGCCAGCTTCCCTGTAGCGATAATAACACCGCTTGAGTATCGGCCACAAAATCACTGTAATTCAAAAAGGCATAAATCAGCTTATATCCGAGAACAAATCCAATCAGAAAGGTAGATATCAATTCCGACATCTTTGCAGGAGCTCCCTTTGTCACCTGTCGCGTAAATGTACGCAGCAATCCATTCTTTTCCTTTCGCTGCAATTCCAACTGTAGTGTATATGCTGCAGCGAGAAAAGATATCGCAAGCATAAATCCAAAACTTTGAATCGGCAATGGAATATCTTTTCCAAAAATATCTTTAATCAGGTCGGAGATGGTTGGGTACATAGGTATGGTCAGGCGGGCTGAAAAGCAAGGTCGCTGACAGATACCGGCACCGCAATCACCAATCCGTCGGTTCCAATTTCCCGAAGTTCACAGTTTATAATCTTATTTACGTACTCAGGTGTATAAGGCAAACTTACACGGATATAATTACTGGTATAACCGTACATATTTCCCTTCTGCTGCTCTTCCTCAAACAACACAGGGAATACAGATCCAAGATGTTGTTGCGTAAAATCATGCAGTTTCTTAGCGGATAAATTTCTCAGCCGGCGATTGCGCTCTTTTCGTACTGACGGCGGAACCACCTCTCCCATTTCAACGGCAAGAGTATTTTCCCGTTCCGAGTACGTAAACACATGCAGGTAACTAACGGGGAGGGAGTGGAGAAAATCGTAGGTTTCATTAAAGTGCTTTTCTGTTTCACCCGGAAAGCCTACAATCACGTCCACACCAATTGCTGCATGCGGAATCAGTGATTTAATATGTTGCACTTTGTCGGCATAGAGAGAGGATTTATACCGGCGACGCATTTTACCTAGTATCTCATCTGAACCACTTTGTAAAGGAATATGAAAGTGCGGCATAAACTTCTTCGAACGGGCCGTCAACTCAATTACTTCATCAGTAAGCAAGTTAGGCTCAATTGAGGAAATCCGCACACGCTCCAGCCCCTCTGTCTCTTCAATAGCCAGAGCCAGATCAGTAAATCGCTCAGTATGTTTACCTGCAGTTTCGTGAATTCCGAAATCACCCAGATTCACACCAGTGAGTACAATTTCCTTAACCCCCTGACTCACGAGCGCCTCAACACGCTTCACTACATTCTCTTTTGAGTCACTTCTGGAACGACCGCGAGCCAATGGAATTGTACAAAACGCACAGGTATAATCACAGCCATCCTGCACTTTTAAAAATGTACGGGTACGATCACCTGACGACCATGAACTGATAAAGCTATTCACATCGTCAATCTCACATGCCATCACTTGTCCCTGCTCCTGCTTTTCCAGACCGGATAAAAAATTCAGAATATTGAACTTCTCATTTGCGCCCAATACCAGATCCACTCCCGGAATGGCGGCAATTTCAACCGGCTTCAGCTGAGCATAACACCCCACAATTACAACCCTACCATCCGGATTTGCTGACATAGCACGATGTACGATTGTTTTACATTCCTTATCAGCATTTTCAGTTACCGAACAAGTGTTAACAACGTAAACATCAGCCGCTTGCGAAAACTCCACCTTCTCCCAGCCTGCATTTTTAAACTGCCGGGCAAGGGTAGATGTCTCTGAGAAATTCAGCTTACATCCGAGGGTATGGAATGCCACTTTATTCATGAGGCGCAAAGTTAGTGAATATCACCTTGCTCTGCACAATTTTGGCAGGGTGATCCCGGAGCGGCCATCTTCCACCTAACCATTCACCGAATCGGTTATTTTTGCCCAATGAGGTTTCCACCGATCGTCCCCTTTTGCCTGCTGCTGCTCGCATTCGCCTGCAATAACAAGCAAAACAAACACCACGACAAATCCGTCTTCCGGTACAATGAATCGAGCGGAATAACCTCCCTTGACCCTGCTTTTTCGAGCAACCAGGCCAATATCTGGGCGTGCAACCATCTCTTCAACGGACTCATTCAACTCGATAAAACTTTACAGCCCCAACCATGTATCGCCCGATCGTGGGAAGTGCGGCAAGATGGATTAAGTTACCTCTTTCATTTACGAACTGATGTTTTATTTCACCGCCACCCGGATTTACCGACAGGAAGAAAAGTAGTTGCCGGAGATTTCGTTTACAGCTTTTCACGCATCACCGATGAAAAAACGGCCTCTCCGGGAAGCTGGGTGTTTCAATCTGTAAGGCGTAACAAAGATGGCATCACCAACGGGTTCATCGCCATCAACGACAGTACACTTGAAATACTTCTGGACAAACCATTTCCACCAATGCTGGGTTTACTGGGATGTTCCTATGGAGCGGTTGTCCCGAAAGAGATCGTAGAAAAGTACGGCAAGGATTTCAGAAAACATCCGGTCGGCACAGGACCATTTATTTTCCATGACTGGATTGAACGAACTGCTCTCATCCTGCATCGTAACAACACTTACTTCGAAAAAGACAGCGAAGGAAAATCGTTGCCTTATCTGTATGCCATCATGGTTAGTTTCATCAACGACAAACAGACCGCATTTTTAGAATTCATCAAAGGCAACCTCGATTTTATTTCCGGACTCGACGCCAGTTACAAAGATGATTTGCTCACCATCAACGGACAACTAAAGCCAAAGTACACCGGTAAATTCCGCATGGAAACGGCTCCCTACCTCAACACTGAATACCTCGGAATTTTAGTCGACACCACACTGCCGATTATGGCCGGAAACCCACTCAACGATATTCGCATCCGACAAGCCATCAACTACGGCTTCGATCGCACCCGAATGATCCGCTATCTCCGCAACGGCATGGCCACACCCGGCATCTACGGAATGGTTCCACCCGGAATACCCGGATTCGACACACTGCAGGTTACAGGATACGACTACAATCCGGCAAAAGCACTTGAATTACTCAAGGATGCTGGCTACCCTAACGGCAAGGGCTTACCGAAAATCACGATGAGCACAACACATGCCTATCAGGATCTTTGCGAATTCATGCAGGGACAACTCGCTGATATTGGCATACGAATAAATTTAGAAATTAATCAGGCTGCACAACACCGGCAGATGGTGGCCAAACAACAGCTCACCTTTTTCCGCGGATCGTGGCTGGGAGATTATGCAGATGCAGAAAATTATCTCGCCTTATTCAACAGCGCCAACAAGGCACCCGCCGGACCCAACTACACTCACTTCGCAAGTCCGGTATTTGACCAGCTCTATGCAAAAGCAATGCAGGAAACGAATCCTGACATTCGCACAACACTTTACAAGGAAATGGATGTATATATGATGCAACAATCTCCTGTAATTGTATTATACTACGACAAAGTACTACGCTTAACACGCAATGAGATCCAGGGACTAGATATCAACTCCATGAATCTCCTTACGCTAAAACAAGTCCGAAAAACAACTGCGAAGAATTAATCCTTCCAGTCGGCGATGAAGAGATTAGTATCTCTAGTTCCGTTATTATTTCTATTCGAAGAGAACACTACTTTTTTACCATCCGGCGAAAACATCGGAAATGCGTCAAACATTCCATCAAAGGTAATACGCTCTACATCTTTCCCGTCGAGATCCACCAGCCATAAATTGAAAGGTAATCCGCGTTTTGAAGGATGATTAGAAGAGAAGATCACTTTTTTACCGGAAGGATGAAAGAACGGAGCCCAGCTTGCATTCGGCAGATCAGTAATCTTTTTCAAGTTAGATCCATCGATATTGCAAACATACAATTCCATATGCGTCGGCTGCACCAGATTTTCACTTAAGAGTTGCTTATAGGTTGCAACTTCCTCTTCGGTTTTCGGACGAGAAGCACGAAAGATTAACTGCTTGCTATCCGGAGAAAAGAAAGCGCCGCCATCATAACCCAATTGATTCGTTACCTGCTTCACATTTTTACCATCAATATCCATTACATACAACTCCAGATCGCCCGAACGCAGACTGGTAAAGACAATCTTTTTACCATCCGGAGAAACGGTTGCCTCTGCATCGTAACCAGGTTCATTCGTCAGTTTTTTACGGATGTTTCCTTTCAGGTCAGCGACATAGATATCGAAATTGGGATAGATCGCCCAAACATACTTTCCATCTTCACGACGAGGAGGCACTGGAGGACAAGCCTGATCACCTTCATGAGTAGATGCATATAATATTAAGGAGTCGCCCGGCATAAAATAAGAACAGGTAGTACGTCCTTTACCAGTACTGATTAACTGAGGAGCACCATCCTTCATAGCCGGCTGATCCAACCGGTAATAGTAGATCTGATCACATTCTACATTCCAGGCCTTATTTGTCGCCTGAAAAGTGAGCGATTTTGAATCGAAACTGAAATAAGCCTCCGCATTATCACCACCGAAAGTCAGCTGGCGTACATTAGAGAGATGTTTCTCCTCACCGGCATATAAAAGAGTTTCCTGATTAAACGCAGGAGTAGAAGGTGCTTCCGGCTGGTGCGGCGCCTGCGCATTAGCTAACCCGCTGATTAACAGGAGTCCGGCGATAATTACTTGGTTGGTTTTCATAGGTATTTAGTCTTGCAAAAGTACCATTTTGACCCAGCCTCGATCGTCACAATGGCGTAAAAATCCATGATTTACATCAAACTCAGGCACAATTCTTGCGTAATCTGTTGACAATTCGTATATTTGAATAAATTAAACGTAGCACACAATACATAACATCCGCCATCGTTTAATCGTTATACCGAAAACTGTCTAAAAACTAATTCCGCCTATAGGACTACTCTACACATAAACCTCAATTGTTTCTACAAACCAAATCACCTGTAAAAAGGGGAGGAACTATGTGTAAAGTACAGCAAACCGACCAGGAATTAGTGTCTTTGTTCCTCAAAGGAAAAGAAGACACACTACAGCAGTTAATTCTGCGACACGAAAGAAAGGTATTTACGAGCATTTACCTGCTTGTTAAAGACCGCGACTTGGCCAACGACCTTTTCCAGGAAACCTTCATCAAGGTCATCAACACACTCCGTTCAGGGAATTACAACGAAGAAGGAAAGTTTCTATCCTGGGTACTTCGCATTGCCCACAACCTTGTAATTGATCATTTCCGTAGCCTGAAGCGTATGCCCATGGTTTACGACAATGACGAGTACAGTGTGTTCGACACTATCCAGCTGGAAGACAGCAACATCGAAGACAAAATCATCACCGAACAGATCCATGGACAGGTACGCAGACTCATCGAAGAGTTGCCGTATGACCAGCGGGAAGTGGTGATTATGAGACACTTTGCCAACATGAGTTTCAAAGAGATCGCCGACACAACGCAAGTGAGCATCAACACTTCTTTAGGCAGAATGCGTTATGCGCTCATCAATCTGAGAAAACTCATCGACGAAAAGCAACTTGTTTTGACTAAATAAGCAATAAGTCAAAGCGACTTTCGTTAATAGGATGTTAAAACGCTAACAAAGCCTATGAACGAAACGGTTACTCAAGATCAATTAATCCTTTACCTGTACAACGAAACTCAGTTAACAGAATCAGTACTGGTTCAGCAAGCCATCGACACCAATGTTGATGTTGCGGAAGAATACAGCGATTTAATTGCAGCACGCAATTTAATTGACCAAACGTTGATGCGACCATCTGCTGAAAGTGTCAATACAATTTTAGCATATGCACATTTAACAGCTCCGTTACAGCGAGCCTGATAAAAAGGTAAAGAAGGAAATGCCGCTTGTACTACATTTACAGGCGGCATTTCGCATTTATGACCAGAAAAGAAAAATTCGCAATAGCACTCGACTATTTCCGAAAGAACCAACCCAACCCGGAAACTGAACTTCTGTATACCAACCCATATGAATTGCTGGTAGCAGTAATTTTATCTGCACAATGCACAGACAAACGGGTGAACATGGTCACGCCCTATTTATTTGAGGCCTACCCTACCGTTCAACATCTGGCAGCTGCTCATCCGGATGAAATTTTTCAGATAATTCGCAGCATTAGCTACCCAAACAATAAAGCCAAACACCTTTCTGGAATGGCTAATATGTTGATAGACAAGTTCAATTCAGAAGTCCCATCCACCATAGAAGAGTTGGTTATGCTTCCGGGAGTTGGACGAAAAACCGCCAATGTTATTGCCTCCGTCGTTTACAACCAACCTGCAATGGCTGTTGACACCCATGTATTCAGGGTCTCTGCCAGATTAGGTCTGACTGTTCGGGCAAAAACACCATTAGCCACTGAAAAACAGCTGGTTAAATACATACCCGAAAATGAAATTGCCATTGCCCATCACTGGCTTATTTTGCACGGACGCTATATATGTATGGCCAGAAACCCGCAATGTCAGGCATGCGGACTTCAGGAAATTTGTCTGTATTTCAAGAAAAACAGGCCTAAACAATAGGTGCACACCTTTAGTTTTTACCAAAATCAGGCATACCACCCCCTAAATCTAGGTACATGTTCACCAAAGATAAATCAACGTTCGCCAAAATTTGAAATCAGAAAGCTAAACTTATCGGAAATTATGTGGAAATATATTCCGCATGATACCTTCTTTTACTTACCGATTCAGGGAAATTCAATGGAGATCTTTACAGGCCTCAGTAATTTCCAAAAAGCAAATCCTATCACTATTTGCTCTTCTGTGCTTCATCAATTTATCGATAGCACAGACCACACAAACCTTCTCATCCTCAGGAACCTGGCAAGCGCCAGCCGGGGTAACTACCTTAAAGGTAGAATGTTGGGGCGGCGGTGGAAAGGGTGGGGCAACCTCCTTCAGTAGCAA
This sequence comes from Bacteroidia bacterium, assembly GCA_017995075.1. Classification (GTDB taxonomy): domain Bacteria; phylum Bacteroidota; class Bacteroidia; order AKYH767-A; family OLB10; genus JAJTFW01. The sequence continues at coordinate 11,382 of JAGOJO010000065.1, forward strand.
TGAAACCGGCGGTGGTGGTGGTGGTGCATATGCCCGCTTAAATGCATTTGGGCTTGCACCAGGTACCACCTATACCGTTACGGTAGGATCAGGATCAACTTCCACAGCTGCAGGAGGGGACTCATGGTTCAACACTAACTCAACCGTCCTGGCTAAAGGTGGCTCCACTGTAGCCAACAACGGGACGGGCGGAGCAAATGGCGGCTCAGCCACATCTTCAATTGGTGATGTAAAATTTGCCGGAGGAAATGGAGCCAATGGAAGTAACAACAACTATGGCGGCGGCGGCGGTTCATCGGCCGGCACAGGAGCGGCTGGAGCAAATGGAGCTACGTCAAATGGCGGAAATGCTCCAACTGGCGGCGGTGATGGTGGTGATGGACGAACCGGGTCGAATGGTAACGGATTTGCCGGATCTATTCCCGGTGGCGGAGGCGGTGGGGTTCGCTCCGGAACGTTTGGCTCTCAAACAGGAGGGGCAGGAGCAAATGGCCGGGTAATACTTACCTGGACGTGCCCAACATATGATATTACCTCAACTACTTTACCATCCTCTGTTTGTATTGGCTCTGCAGCTTCGGTCGATTTAACGTCAAGTGCTGTTGGATTACCTGCCGGATCATATACAGTCACATATAACTTATCCGGAGCAAATACAGGAACAGGGCTTACCACTAGCATGACAGTTTCAAGTGCCGGAACTGGAAGTTTCAGTACTGGTGTTTTGGCCAATAGCGGAAGCACAACAATTACAATTACTCAACTTTCCTCTGGCGCAGGTGCTGCAATTTGTACTTCAAGCATCTCCGCAAATAATACAGCCACAATTTCTGTGGGAATAGTTAATGCGGGCTCGATTGCAGGAACTCAATCAACTTGTTTCGGCGGTGACCCTTCTTCAATTTCAAATGCCGTTTCCGGATCAGGAGCAGGCACCATTACTTATACATGGGAAAGCAGTACAACCAGTGCTACTGCAGGCTTCTCTCCAATTTCCGGAGCAACAGCTGATTCATATGATCCTCCTGCAGGTTTAACTGCTACTACCTGGTATCGAAGAATCACAACGTCGACTGATGGACTTGCAGTTTGCCAGGCTACCTCCAATGCAATTCAAGTTACAGTTAGCACAACTCAACTACCAACTGTTTCTGCCGCTTCATCCTCCTCGCTCACGTGCGCAGGCGGACCTTTTAATTTATTTGCGAATACAAACGCAGGATACTCAGCATCTGTTTCTCCAGCGTTGGCTATTCCCGACAACCTTTCATCTGGAATAACTTCAACAATCACCGCTTCAGGCCTTCCAACTTCTTTAACTGGCTGGAAAGTCATTGTAACGGTCAATATCGCACATACCTGGACAAGCGACATTGAATTATTCCTTGCGCGTCCGGGTGGTGGATTTGGAACCGGAAATGCTACTAACCACGTAGGAACCATTGCCGGACAATCCATTCGATTATCAAATGACAATGGAGGAAGTGGAGATGGATATGCAAACTGCACTTTCCGTGATGATGCAGCGACGAACGTTACTACACAAAGCGGAAACGTTACTATCTCCGGAAATTACATTCCTGAAGAATTACTTTCAACTTTATCAGGTAACCCCAATGGTAACTGGACGCTTCGCGTTTCCGATGACGCTGCAGATGATACCGGAACCTTAACTTCCTGGACACTCCAGATTGTTTATCCAAACGGTTTGAGTTACTCATGGTCAAGTGCACCTTCAGGATTCACATCTGCACTTCAGAATCCAACAGGAGTATCCGCGAACGAAAACACGACTTATACTGTAGTACAAACCGATTTAACTACAGGATGTACTCAAAGCTCTTCTGTTGTTGTAAATACTATCGCTAACCCGGCGCCGAAAGTAATTCCCGGCGACAGCGTTTTATGTAGCGGTACAGATTTATATGTTCATGTAATTGATACCGGAGCATATTCCGGTGGATATCCAGTAGGTTCATTGTTAGAATGGGTCAACATTGTGGCCAATCAGAATGTACTCGACAGCTTGAACGTAAACGGTAACGGCTCCATCTATCAGGCTATAATCACAACACCTGATGGTTGTACAGGAATTTCACCCGTACGAACAATCATATCTAAATCAATTCTCCCAAATGAAACCATTACTCATGCAACCTGCAATTTGCCAAACGGTAAAATTGTAACAAACATGGTAATGGGTACTGCACCTTTCCATTATGTATGGAGCAGCGGTTCAACCATCCTTAAGGATACTGTATCGTCTTCTCAACTTGATTCTATTATCAATCTTGCCACCGGAAGCTATACACTAGAAGTATCTGACAACTTTGGAAATGTAAATCCACTGGAGCCAAGTTGCAGTTCAATTGTATTCACCTATACAGTTAACGAGGTAACTCCTCCATCAGTGAATGTTGCAGGCACAGACATTTCCTGCTTCGGTCAAAACGATGGTCAAGCTGTTGCTACTCCGGCGTTAGGTACAACTCCATATACTTACATCTGGAGCAATAGCGAAACAACTCAAACAATTATCAATTTAGGACCAGGCACATACACTGTTACAGTAACAGATGCAACCGGATGTTCGTCTGAAGGTCAGGTTACAATTGTAGAACCTTCTGAAATTACTATTTCATTAAACTACACAGAGCCACTTTGCACAGGAAGTCTTACTGGAGTAGTGTACAGCAATGTGAGTGGTGGAACTCTACCTTACAACTACGAATGGTTCGATAGCGGATTCCTGCCGGAAGGCCTGAATGACGACACTCTAATAAATGTAGGTGCTGATTCATATTATCTGGTAATTACAGATGCGAATGGCTGTATAGGTTCTAATTCCATTATCGTTGAAGATCCTCCCTTACTGACTGCAACATGTTCAGCAACTCCTGCAACATGTTTTGGCGGTGGTGATGGCAGTGTTTCCATTTTATCATCCGGAGGACGTGGATTCCACACTTACTTATGGAGCACCGGTGATGTTACCACATCTGTAACAGGTCTCGAAGCTGGTACTTATACCGCAACTGTTACCGATGGTAATGGATGTACGGCAATTTGTACTGCAGTAGTTGGTCAACCTGATTTGGTTAGCGGTACAGTTACAGGAAGTGATGTTAACTGTATCAATGATCAAGCTTCAGTTGTTGTTACTGCTACTGGTGGAACTGCTCCATATACCGGAGAAGGCACATTTACAGTTGGTGTTGGCACTCATACTTTCCCATTAACCGACAGCAATGGCTGTACAGGAAGTGCAAGCATAACGATTAATCACCTTGACGTTGATGCTCCTGTTATCAGCGATTGCCCTTCAGATATTACACAATGCGGTGATATTGCTACTTGGGTTAGTCCTACAGCAATTGACAACTGCACCTTAGTTAGCTTTACTTCTGACTACAACCCAGGCGCTAGTTTCCCGGTTGGAACTACACTGGTAACTTATACTGCAACTGATAATGCCGGTTTAGTGAGCACTTGCAGTTTCAATGTTACAATCCTCCCAACTCCAATTTGGTATGCTGATGCTGATGGAGATGGATTCGGAAACCCGGCAATTAGTCTCGTAGATTGCATTCAGCCGGTTGGATATATTTCTGACAATACTGATTGCGATGACTCACAAATCCTTTATGCTGACAATGACGGAGATTTATTTGGAGCCGGAAGTCCTGCTGCATGCGGTGTACCTGTAAATGGCGACTGCGATGACAACAATGTAGCTGTTAACCCATCTGCGACTGAAGTTTGCAACTCTATTGATGATGATTGCGACGGTTCAATTGACGAAGGTGTATTGTTAACTTTCTATGCTGATACCGATGCTGATACTTATGGTGATGCTGCTGTATCTGTTCAGGCTTGCTCTGCTCCTGTTGGATATGTAGCTGATAATACAGATTGCGATGACAATAACGCTGCGGTTAATCCAGCTGCTGCTGAAGTTTGTAATGCAATCGATGATGACTGTAATGGTCTGACTGATGATGGCCTGGTATTCCTCAACTATTATGTTGATGGCGATAACGACGGATTCGGTGCTGGAGCTGCTACTTCATCTTGCGCTCCTATTGCCGGTTCAGTTCTGGTAGACGGTGACTGCGACGATAACAACGCTGCGGTTAATCCTGCTGCCACTGAAGTTTGTAACTCTATTGATGATGATTGCGACGGTTTAACTGAAGAAGGTCTGACTTTCCTCAACTATTATGTTGATGGTGATAACGACGGATTCGGTGCTGGAGCTGCTACTTCATCTTGCGCTCCGATTGCCGGTTCAGTTCTGGTAGACGGTGACTGCGATGACAATAACGCTGCGGTTAATCCTGCTGCCACTGAAGTTTGTAATGGCATTGATGATGATTGCGATGGTTTAACTGAAGAAGGTTTAACTTTCCTCAACTATTATGTTGATGGCGATAACGACGGATTTGGTGCTGGTGCTGCTACTTCATCTTGCGCTCCGATTGCCGGTTCTGTACTGGTTGACGGTGACTGTGATGATAACAACGCTACGGTTAATCCAGCTGCAACTGAAGTTTGCAATGGCATTGATGATGATTGCGACGGTTTAACTGAAGAAGGTCTGACTTTCCTCAACTATTATGTTGATGGTGATAACGATGGATTTGGTGCTGGTGCTGCTACTTCATCTTGCGCTCCGATTGCCGGTTCTGTACTGGTTGACGGTGACTGCGATGACAATAACGCTGCGGTTAATCCTGCTGCTGCTGAAGTTTGTAACAACATCGATGATGACTGTAGTGGTCTGACTGATGATGGCCTGGTATTCCTCAACTACTATGTGGATGGTGATAACGACGGATTTGGTGCTGGTGCTGCTACTTCATCTTGCGCTCCAATTGCCGGCTCTGTTCTGGTTGATGGTGACTGTGATGACAATAACGCTGCCGTTAATCCTGCTGCTACTGAAGTTTGCAATGGAATTGATGATGATTGCGACGGCTTAACTGAAGAAGGTTTAACTTTCCTCAACTACTATGTTGATGCAGATAACGACGGATTCGGTGCTGGTGCTGCTACTTCATCTTGCGCTCCGATTGCCGGTTCTGTTCTGGTGGATGGTGACTGTGATGATAACAACGCTGCTGTTAACCCTGCCGCAACTGAAGTTTGTAACTCTATTGATGATGATTGCGACGGTTCAACCGACGAAGGTGTATTGTTAACTTTCTATGCTGATACCGATGCTGATACTTATGGTAATGCTGCTGTATCTACTCAGGCTTGCTCTGCTCCTGTTGGATATGTAGCTGACAATACTGATTGCGACGATAACAATGCTGCGGCCAATCCTGCTGCAACTGAAATTTGTAACTCTATCGACGATGATTGCGACGGCTCAACTGACGAAGGTGTATTGTTAACTTTCTATGCTGATGCCGATGCTGATACTTATGGTAATGCTGCTGTAACTACTCTGGCTTGCTCTGCTCCTGTTGGATTTGTAGCTGACAATACTGATTGTGACGATAGCAATTTAGCCATCAACCCTGCAGCAACCGAAGTTTGCGGCAACAGCATTGATGACAACTGCGATACAAACATTGACGAAGGATGTATTCTCTACACCTACTTCGCCGACACTGACAACGACACTTATGGAGATCCGTTAAACTCAGTTTCAAATTATGTAAGCACTCCACCGGTTGGATATGTAGCTGATAATACTGATTGCGACGACAACAACGCTGCGGTTAATCCTGCTGCTGTTGAAGTTTGTAACTCAATCGATGATAACTGTAACGGTCTGACTGATGACGGCCTGGTATTCCTCAACTACTATGTAGATGGTGATAACGACGGATTCGGTGCCGGTGCTGCTACTTCATCTTGCGCTCCGATTGCCGGTTCTGTACTGGTTGATGGTGACTGTGATGATAATAACAGCGCAGTTAATCCTGCTGCTGTTGAAATTTGTAATGCTATTGATGACGACTGTAACGGTCTGACTGATGACGGCCTGGTATTCCTTAACTACTATGTAGATGCGGATAACGACGGATTCGGTGCCGGTGCTGCTACTTCATCTTGCGCTCCGATTGCCGGTTCTGTACTGGTTGATGGTGACTGTGATGATAACAACATTGCTGTTAACCCAGCTGCAACTGAAGTTTGTAACTCTATTGATGATGATTGCGACGGTTCAACTGACGAAGGTGTATTGTTAACTTTCTATGCTGATGCTGATGCTGATTCTTATGGTAATGCTGCTGTATCTACTCAGGCTTGCTCTGCTCCTGTTGGATATGTAGCTGATAATACTGATTGCGACGATAACAACGCTGCGGTTAATCCTGCTGCTGTTGAAATCTGCAACTCTATCGATGACGACTGTAATGGTCTGACTGATGATGGTCTGGTATTCCTCAACTACTATGTTGATGGAGATAACGACGGATTCGGTGCTGGTGCTGCTACTTCATCTTGCGCACCGATTGCTGGTTCTGTACTGGTTGACGGTGACTGTGACGATAACAACAGCGCTGTTAATCCTGCTGCAACTGAAATCTGTAACGCTATCGATGATGACTGTAACGGTCTGACTGATGACGGCCTGGTATTCCTCAACTACTATGTTGATGCGGATAACGACGGATTCGGTGCCGGTGCTGCTACTTCATCTTGCGCTCCGATTGCCGGTTCTGTACTGGTTGATGGTGACTGTGATGATAACAACATTGCTGTTAACCCAGCTGCAACTGAAGTTTGTAACTCTATTGATGATGATTGCGACGGTTCAACTGACGAAGGTGTATTGTTAACTTTCTATGCTGATGCTGATGCTGATTCTTATGGTAATGCTGCTGTATCTACTCAGGCTTGCTCTGCTCCTGTTGGATATGTAGCTGATAATACTGATTGCGACGACAACAACGCTGCGGTTAATCCAGCTGCTGTTGAAATCTGTAACGCAATCGACGATGACTGTAACGGTCTGACTGATGACGGTCTGGTATTCCTCAACTATTATGTAGATGGTGATAACGACGGATTCGGTGCTGGTGCTGCTACTTCATCTTGTGCTCCGATTGCCGGTTCTGTACTGGTTGATGGTGACTGTGACGATAACAACGCTGCGGCTAATCCAGCTGCAACTGAAATCTGTAACGCTATCGACGATGACTGTAATGGTCTGACTGATGACGGCC
>JAGOJO010000151.1 GCA_017995075.1 Bacteroidia bacterium
GGAATTAGGAATTAGGAATTAAGAATTAAGAATTAAGAATGTGACTGGTCTACAATTCTGGTTTCAAACTCTATTTCGCGTACTACACCCAGACCACCGAACCCCTCACTCATAACTCATAACTCATAACTCATCACTCAATTAAATGGAATTCTCTTCCTATTTCCACCCTCTCAATTCAGACCGATTCAATGTATTTAAAGACCAGCGAAATGTGCTGGGGGGAGTGATTGAAAAGTTTCTGGATCCGGAGAGATTTCCTGATTTTTCAGGATTTGATATTGCGATCATTGGTGTGGAGGAAGATCGTGGTGCAGTATTGAATGATGGTTGTGGAAGGGCGCCGGATATTATTCGTGAAAAACTGTACGCTCTCAAAACGGCCCGGTATCCATACAAAATCGTTGACCTCGGAAATATTCGGTTGGGTGAAACTCTAACTGACACTTATGCGGCACTTTCTGCAATTCATGTCGAACTCTTTAAAGAAGGAGTGCTTCCGGTAATTCTTGGTGGAAGTCAGGATCTTACTTTTGCGCAATATGTTGCATATCAGAAACTTGAAGAAACGGTAAACATTGTATCGGTTGATTCGAAATTTGATTTGGGAACAACCGAAGAACCCAATAATGCCGATTCCTACCTCGGAAAGATTGTACTCCATGAGCCTAATTTTCTTTTCAACTTCAGTAGTGTTGGTTACCAGACTTATTTTGTAGGCCATGAACAAATCGATCTCATGGAAAAGCTCTATTTCGATGCATATCGACTCGGTCAGGTGAGAAGAGACATCGAAGAAGTAGAGCCGATAGTGAGAAATGCTGATATTTTAACATTTGACGTTTCGTCGATTCGTCAAAGTGATGCACCTGGAAATGGCAATGCAACTCCGAATGGATTTTATGGCGAAGAAGCATGTCAGATTGTTCGCTATGCCGGCTTAAGTGACAAGTTGAGTTCATTTGGTATCTATGAAATCAATCCATTGTTTGATAATCATGATCAAACCTCGCATTTGGCTGCACAAATGATTTGGTACCTGATCGATGGATTTTACAACCGGAAAAAAGATGTTCCCCTGAAGAACAAAACAGACTTTATCAAATACAGGGTGAACATTAAGAAGTCTGAACAGGAAATTGTTTTTTACAAGAGTCAGAAAAGCGAACGGTGGTGGATGGAAGTGCCTTATCCGGGTAACAAAGTACGGTATCATAAACATCATCTCGTGCCCTGTTCATACAGAGATTACGAGACTGCTTGCAATGATGAAATGCCGGAACGTTGGTGGCAGGCTTTTCAGAAAATGAGCTAAGTCTTTTCTTTCTGAGTGGTAACTTTTATCAATTCCTGACGTGTAAGATCCGGGTAGAAAATGACGGAAAAATCCGGGAGAATATTAACAATGCTGTATTCAAAAAAATTTTGTTTATAGTTTTATTTTTTCATTACTTTACCCGCTCAACATGATTTGGGAAGCAAAAAAAGGCTCCCATACAAAGTCCGAAGATGCGTAAAACACTTACGGTTGCGTTTTTTATTGCCTGTTTAGGGAACAGCCTTGTGTCCTTAGCTCAACAGGACCCACAATTTAGCCAGAATATGTTCACCAAATTATCGGTGAATCCGGGAGTAGCAGGAGCAAATGATGCAATCTGTGCAACTTTGTTGTATCGTAATCAGTGGACAGGATTTGGTGGCGAACCTAAAACCATGCTGTTTACTGCTGATATGCCAATCGATTTATTGCATGGTGCTGTTGGTTTGTCCGTTTATGCCGCAGATAATCTGGGTGCTGAAAAAAACCTGAATCTTCGCGGCGCTTACGCTTACAGAGCAGAACTTGGTGCCGGCAGAATCGGGATCGGAGTGGACCTTGGTTACCATCAGAAATCTATTGACGGATCAAAATTTGTCTATAATGACGTAGGCGATCAGAGTATTCCATTGAACTCCGTAAGCGGAGGGACTTTTGATCTTGGTTTCGGAGCATATTACAATACTGATCAATTATACGTCGGGATCTCTGCTCAACACCTCACTCAGGGCGATATCAAATACAGTAACATCACGACTTCTCTTGCCCGACATTATTATCTTATGGCGGGATACAATGTTGACTTAACTTCTTCGTTAACACTGAAACCAATGGTCATGCTAAAGTCAGATGCGGTGTCTACGCAGGCTGATTTTAATGCCAACCTTTGGATCAACAACCGTTTCTGGGTCGGGGGGTCATATCGTTTGCAGGATGCCATTGTTCTCATGGCCGGACTGGAGATCGTACCGAATCTGAAATTGGGGTATTCGTACGATCTGACAACATCAGACATCAAAACATACAGTAGCGGATCGCACGAGGTGATGCTGGGGTATTGTTTCAAGCCTAATAAAGTCGTAAAGCGTCAATTCCACCGGAATGTAAGATTCTTGTGAAAATTGACAGGTATTGAGGGATAGGATTGCTTAGATTTGATGAAACCAATGGTGTATGCACCCGTTAAAGGATGTCACACCAAACTGGCTTCATACCAATACAGTACTAAATGTTATTTGGAAACAGTTCAACTTCTCATAAAAAATGAATCTCAAGACCTTAGGAATTAAGAAATTTGGTTTTCTGTATTCCATTGTCCTGTTGAGCCTGGCGGGCTGCGGGAGCGGAAACAAGGGAGAGCTTACCGGCGTTCAGAATCGGGAAAGGTGGTATCAGGCTGATCCCTTCGGAATGGTCTATATCCCTGCTGGTTCCTATAACATGGGCCCGAGTGACCAGGATGTGCCGTATGCGGTAACAGCGCAAGCTAAATCCGTGACTATCCCGGCATTTTACATGGACAATACAGAGATCACCAACAACGAATACCGTCAATTCGTTTATTGGGTTCGCGATTCACTGGCTCATCGCCTCATTGGTGGAGAGCACCTTATTGAAGAAGGTGAATATGGTGAGCGAATTAACTGGCGCGAGAAAATCAAATGGGAAGATGATCAGAATGAGGAAACCCTTGCTGAACTTTTCCTTCCTGAAACTGAACGTTTTTATCGCCGGAAAGAAATTGATACTCGTAAATTGAATTTTGAATATTACTGGATCGACTTGCGTAGTGCTGCTGCAAAGGAAAATCGTGAGCAGGGTATGCGTGACCGTTCTGTGTTCATTAAGAAAGATGTTATCAATGTTTATCCCGATACTCTGTCCTGGATTCATGATTATACATATTCTTATCATGAGCCTTTAACGTCTATGTATTTCTGGCATCCATCCTATGATGATTATCCTGTTGTAGGTGTATCCTGGAAACAGGCGCGTGCATTCTGTATCTGGAGAACCCAATTGCTTAACAGTTACCTTGCTGATAATGGAGGTTCATTTGTACAAGACTTCCGTCTTCCTACTGAATCAGAATGGGAATATGCTGCTCGTGGCGGACTAGACCTTTCTCCATATCCTTGGGGCGGACCATATATCCGGAACAGTCGTGGTTGTTTCTTAGGAAACTTCAAACCAATGCGCGGTAATTATATGGATGATGGTGGTGTTTACACTGTAAAAGCTACATCTTACTGGCCGAACGATTATGGTTTATATTGCATGGCAGGTAACGTTTCCGAATGGACCAGCAATGCATTTGACGAATCTGCATATAGCTTTACACATGATGTGAGCACTGATTACGAATACGAAGCAAAAGAGTCAGATCCTCCATCTTTAAAGCGTAAAGTAATTCGCGGAGGTTCCTGGAAGGATGTGATGTATTATCTTCAGACCGGTTCACGGACATTTGAATACCAGGATACTGCGAAGTGCTATGTCGGTTTCCGTTGTGTGATGAGTTTCCTCGGACGCGACAAAGCTGATTACTAGAATCTCCTATAAAATTCCCGATCCTCCCGTTCGGGCATTTTGCCTCAGGAAAATTTCATTGAATAAAATCCATACTCGATAAACAAATCAACGTCTAACCAATAAATCAATTCGAAAACTATGGGACTTAGCGATTTAACACAAGGAAAGAAGTTCAAGCAATTCATGGCCAGATTATATGGATGGGGAGCATCCATCGTAATCATAGGTGCCCTTTTTAAAATTCAGCACTGGCCCTTCTCAGGTTTCTTCCTGGTACTTGGTCTGGGAACTGAAGCAGTCATCTTCTTCTTCTCAGCTTTCGAGCCACCACATGAAGATGTTGATTGGTCCCTTGTATATCCTGAACTTGCCGGAATGGATGATGATTCACACGGCAAAAAAGAAAAGAAAAAGAAAGTCGATCCTGTTGCACAGCATCTTGATAAATTAATGTCCGAAGCGAAAATCGGTCCTGAACTGATTGAAAGTCTGGGCACAGGTCTCCGATCACTGAGCGAGAATACAGCTTCCATGGCGAATCTCAGCAGCGCTTCCGTTGCAACTGAAGATTATGTGAAAAATGTATCGAAAGCTTCTCAATCTGTTGATCAGTTGAATAATTCGTATACAAAAGCAGCATCTGCTGTTGAAGCATTATCGAATTCCACCGAAGAAGTACGTGTATATAAAGACCAGGTTGTTACTGCAGGTAAAAATCTGGCTTCTTTGAATGCGGTGTACGAACTGCAGTTGCAAGACAGCAGTGAGCACCTCAAACAAACCAGCCGGTTTTACGATGGTATCAATGAGCTTATGTCAAACCTCAATTCTTCTCTCGACGATACACGCAAGTATCGTGAGGAAGTGGCGACATTGGCTAAGAACCTTTCGCAGCTCAACACTGTTTATGGAAACATGTTGTCGGCTATGACCATTCGCTAAGCGAAATAGTCCGGATTAACAATTAACCAATTACACTTAACCTAACCAGCAAAACACACAACTA
>JAGOJO010000152.1 GCA_017995075.1 Bacteroidia bacterium
GGAATTAGGAATTAGGAATTAAGAATTAAGAATTAAGAATGTGACTGGTCTACAATTCTGGTTTCAAACTCTATTTCGCGTACTACACCCAGACCACCGAACCCCTCACTCATAACTCATAACTCATCACTCAATTAAATGGAATTCTCTTCCTATTTCCACTCTCTCAATTCAGACCGATTCAATGTATTTAAAGACCAGCGAAATGTTCTGGGAGGAGTGATAGAGAAATATCGGGATCCGGAGAGATTTCCTGATTTTTCCGGGTTTGATATTGCTATCATAGGAGTAGAGGAAGATCGTGGTGCCGTACTGAATGATGGATGCGGAAGGGCACCGGATATCATTCGAGAAAAGCTTTATTCTCTCAAAACAGCCCGATATCCCTACAAAATCGTTGATCTTGGGAATATTCGATTGGGAGAAACACTAACTGACACTTATGCAGCACTTTCAGCAATTCACGTTGAGCTTTTCAAAGAAGGAGTTCTGCCTGTTATTCTTGGTGGAAGTCAGGATTTAACCTTTGCACAATATGTTGCATATCAGAAACTTGAAGAGACAGTAAACATCGTATCGGTGGATTCAAAATTTGATTTGGGAACCACTGAAGAGCCCAATAATGCAGACTCCTACCTCGGGAAAATAGTACTTCATGAACCCAATTTTCTATTCAACTTCAGTAGTGTTGGCTACCAAACCTATTTTGTAGGACACGAACAAATTGATCTCATGGAAAAGCTCTATTTCGACGCCTATCGTCTGGGACAGGTGAGAAGAGACATTGAAGAAGTGGAGCCAATCGTTCGGAATGCAGATATTTTAACATTTGACATTTCATCGATTCGTCAAAGTGACGCTCCCGGTAACGGGAATGCAACTCCGAATGGGTTTTATGGCGAAGAAGCATGTCAGATCGTACGGTATGCAGGCTTGAGTGATAAGTTGAGTTCATTTGGCATCTATGAAATAAATCCATTGTTTGATAATCACGATCAAACCTCGCATTTGGCAGCACAAATGATCTGGTACCTGATCGATGGATTTTACAACAGGAAAAAAGATGTTCCACTCAAGAACAAAACTGATTTTATCAAATACCGTGTGAACATCAAGAAGTCAGAGCAGGAAATTGTTTTTTACAAGAGTCAGAAAAGCGAGCGGTGGTGGATGGAAGTGCCTTACCCGGGCAACAAAGTACGGTATCATAAACATCATCTTGTTCCCTGTTCCTACAGGGATTACGAGACGGCATGCAATGATGAAATGCCGGAACGTTGGTGGCAGGCTTTTCAGAAATTGAGCTAAGTCTTTTTTTTTCTGAGCGGTAACTTTTATTAATTCCAGACGTGTAAGATCCGGGTAGAAAATGACGGAAAAATCCGGGAGAATATTAACAATGCTGTACTCAAAAAAATTTTGTTTATAGTTTTATTTTTTCATTACTTTACCCGCTCAACATGATTTGGGAAGCAAAAAGAGGCTCCCTTACAAAGTCCGAAGATGCGTAAAACACTTACGGTTGCGTTTTTTATTGCCTGTTTAGGGAACAGCCTTGTTTCCTTAGCTCAACAGGACCCACAATTTAGCCAGAATATGTTCACCAAATTATCGGTGAATCCGGGAGTAGCAGGAGCCAATGATGCAATCTGCGCGACCTTATTGTATCGAAATCAATGGACAGGGTTTGGTGGAGAACCGAAAACCATGTTGTTCACTGCTGACATGCCAATCGATTTATTACATGGCGCCGTTGGTTTATCCGTTTATGCTGCAGATAATCTGGGTGCTGAAAAGAATCTGAACCTTCGTGTAGCATATGCTTACAGGGCGGAACTTGGTGCCGGAAGATTAGGAATAGGAGTTGATCTTGGTTACCATCAGAAATCCATAGACGGTTCAAAATTTGTCTACAATGATGTGGGCGATCAAAGTATTCCCCTGAACTCCGTTAGCGGTGGGACTTTTGACCTGGGCTTCGGAGCATATTATAACACCGATCAATTGTACGTTGGGATTTCTGCTCAACACCTCACACAGGGCGATATAAAATACAGCAACATCACTACATCTCTTGCCCGTCATTATTATCTTATGGCGGGATACAATGTTGACTTAACTTCTTCGTTAACACTAAAACCAATGGTCATGCTGAAATCAGATGCGGTGTCGACGCAGGCTGATTTTAATGCCAACCTTTGGATCAATAACCGTTTCTGGGTTGGGGGGTCATATCGTTTGCAGGATGCCATTGTTCTTATGGCCGGACTGGAGATCGTTCCGAATCTGAAATTGGGGTATTCTTACGATCTGACAACATCAGATATAAAAACATACAGCAGCGGATCGCACGAGGTGATGCTGGGGTATTGTTTCAAACCGAATAAAGTTGTGAAGCGTCAATTCCACCGGAATGTAAGATTCTTGTGATAATTGACAGGTTTTGAGGGAAAGGATTGCTTAGATTTGATGAAACCAATGGTGTGCCTGCCCGTTAAAGGATGTCACACCAAACTGGCTTCATACCATTACAGTGCTTAGTGTTATTTGGAAACAGTTCAACTTCTCATAAAAAATGAATCTCAAGACCTTAGGAATTAAGAAATTTGGTTTTCTGTATTCCATTGTCCTGTTGAGCCTGGCGGGCTGCGGGAGCGGAAACAAGGGAGAGCTTACCGGCGTTCAGAATCGGGAAAGGTGGTATCAGGCTGATCCTTTTGGAATGGTTTATATCCCTGCTGGTTCCTATAACATGGGCCCTAGTGATCAGGATGTGCCGTATTCGGTTACAGCCCAGGCTAAATCCGTGACCATCCCGGCCTTCTACATGGATAATACAGAGATCACCAACAACGAATACCGTCAATTCGTGTATTGGGTTCGCGATTCACTGGCACATCGCCTGATTGGTGGTGAGCACCTCTTTGAAGAAGGCGAATATGGTGAGCGAATTAACTGGCGCGAAAAAATCAAATGGGAAGATGATCAGAATGAGGAAACTCTTGCTGAGCTTTTCCTTCCTGAAACAGAACGTTTTTATCGCCGGAAAGAAATTGATACACGTAAATTGAATTTTGAATATTACTGGATTGACTTGCGCAGTGCTGCTGCTAAGGAAAACCGTGAGCAGGGAATGCGTGACCGTTCAGTTTTCATCAAGAAAGATGTAATCAATGTGTACCCGGATACTCTTTCCTGGATTCACGATTATACCTATTCATACCATGAGCCACTGACGTCCATGTATTTCTGGCATCCATCCTACGACGATTATCCTGTTGTAGGTGTATCCTGGAAGCAAGCACGGGCTTTTTGCATCTGGAGAACTCAATTAATGAACAGCTACCTTGCTGATAATGGCGGATCTTTTGTTCAGGACTTCCGTCTTCCTACTGAATCAGAATGGGAATATGCTGCTCGTGGCGGACTGGATCTTTCTCCATATCCTTGGGGCGGACCGTATATTCGTAACAGTCGTGGATGTTTCTTAGGAAACTTCAAACCGATGCGTGGTAATTATATGGATGATGGTGGAGTTTACACTGTAAAAGCTACATCCTATTGGCCGAACGATTATGGTTTGTATTGCATGGCGGGTAACGTTTCCGAATGGACCAGCAATGCATTTGATGAATCTGCATACAGCTTTACACATGATGTGAGCACCGATTACGAATACGAAGCAAAAGATTCAGATCCTCCTTCTTTGAAGCGTAAGGTAATTCGCGGGGGTTCCTGGAAAGATGTTATGTATTATCTGCAGACAGGTTCACGGACATTTGAATACCAGGATACTGCGAAGTGTTATGTCGGTTTCCGTTGCGTTATGAGTTTCCTCGGTCGCGACAAAGCTGATTACTAGAAGCTCCTTATTAATTCCCGATCCTCCCGTTCGGGCATTTTGCCTCAGGAAAATTTCATTGAATAAAATCCATACTCGATAAACAAAT
Source organism: Bacteroidia bacterium (assembly GCA_017995075.1). Lineage (GTDB taxonomy): Bacteria > Bacteroidota > Bacteroidia > AKYH767-A > OLB10 > JAJTFW01. Next base: position 3,951 of record JAGOJO010000152.1, read on the forward strand.
CAACGTCTAACCAATAAATCAATTCGAAAACTATGGGACTTAGCGATTTAACACAAGGAAAGAAGTTCAAGCAATTCATGGCCAGATTATATGGATGGGGAGCGTCCATCGTAATCATAGGAGCCCTCTTTAAAATTCAGCACTGGCCATTCTCAGGATTTTTCCTGGTTCTTGGTTTGGGTACTGAAGCAGTCATCTTCTTCTTCTCAGCTTTTGAGCCGCCACATGAAGATGTTGATTGGTCCCTCGTATATCCTGAACTTGCCGGAATGGATGATGATTCACACGGTAAGAAAGAAAAGAAAAAGAAAACAGATCCTGTTGCTCAGCATCTTGATAAATTAATGTCAGAAGCTAAAATTGGTCCTGAACTGATTGAAAGTCTGGGTACCGGTCTTCGTTCTCTGAGTGAGAATACAGCTTCCATGGCAAATCTCAGTAGTGCTTCCGTTGCAACTGAAGATTATGTTAAGAATGTTTCCAAGGCGTCACAGTCTGTTGATCAGTTGAGCTCTTCCTATACCAAAGCAGCATCTGCTGTTGAGGCATTATCGAATTCCACCGAAGAAGTACGTGTATATAAAGACCAGGTTGTTACTGCAGGTAAAAATCTGGCTTCTTTGAATGCGGTGTACGAACTGCAGTTGCAAGACAGCAGCGAACACCTCAAACAAACCAGCCGGTTTTACGATGGTATCAATGAGCTCATGTCAAATCTTAACTCTTCTCTCGACGATACACGTAAGTATCGTGAGGAAGTGGCGACATTGGCCAAGAACCTTTCGCAGCTCAACACTGTTTATGGAAACATGTTGTCGGCTATGACCATTCGCTAAGCGAAATAGTCCGGATTAACAATTAACCAATTACACTTAACCTAACCAGCAAAACACA
>JAGOJO010000008.1 GCA_017995075.1 Bacteroidia bacterium
AAGTTGTAAGCCGCCGCCGTGTTAATACCTGTGATAAATGTCGATGATTGAATTTCAACAGTAGTTGCCTTTGTTGATTTATTTAATCCGATATTATAGATCAAAAATGTTCCTGCACCTGTTACTGTTGCATTGGTAGCACCAATGAAATTTAATGTACGACCTACTGCGCCTGTGAAAGTGCCGGCATTACTTAAACTACCAGTTAAATTCGTAGTGGTTCCACAAGTATATGTTCCGGTGGTGATAGTAAGATCCCCATCAATATTCACCGTTGTTGCAGTACCTGCTGAAAAGTTTCCTGTTGTTACGGTAAGACTGTTTGTTGTAAATGTTGTAGTGCTTCCGCCAATGCTTAATGCCTGTCCTGCACCCAGAGCTACTTCTACATTGTAAAATGTTTGAGAAGCAGCAGTACCATTGATACTTTTTGCTGTTGCAGAATTGAAAGAAACTGTGCTTGTATTCGGTGTCAGTGTTCCGCCGTTGTTCGTCCAATCGCCCGCGACACTGATGTTTCCGTTTAAGGTCAATGTATTTCCACTATTCATAATTACATCTCCCAGGTTAATAGCAGATGTTGGTGTAATAGATGTGTTTGCGTTAACGATAAAGTTACTTCCGGGGTCAAGCACTAAGCTGCTTCCGGAATTGTTGAATGCAGTTGAAGCATAAATATTGGTACCATTCATTGTGGTGAATGTACCGGCACTGATATCATAACCATCATTGAAGTAAAAGTTACCGGCTGTTCCGGTGTTACTGATGGTATAACTGGCATCACTTTGTGTTACGGCTCCATTAAAGATAAAGGAACCACTATTCGTTAAGCTAAAAGATGTAAAGCCGGAAGAAACTGTGCTCAGGGACAGGTCCCCATTGAACGTTACGTTCCCTGTCCCGTTTATCGTCACATTTACCGCTTCACCCCAGATCATGGTAGCTGTACTTGAAAAAAGTACGCTACCTGTAGTAACCACGATTCCACCCCCATTGTTTCCTCCTGATACTACTTGACCCTCTACAGTTAAACTTCCGGCGTTTACATTTAGCTGATATAATTCTGTATTGTTATTCGGATTGAAATATAAATTACCATTTCTTCCACCTGAAGTGGCGATGGTTAAACTATTGCTTCCGGAAATGGTAATGCTGGATGCAGCACCCATATCTCCAAAAGTTAAACTTCCGCAAATAGCAGATGAGTTGATGGTGACAACAATATCACCCGGAATGATTACATCATCAGCATCGGTTGGTATACTCCCTGTTGACCAGTTGGCCGGAGTTTCCCAGGTACCTGAATTCAATAAAGTGTTAACCGCAGCGCTACTGTAACCTGCAATTAACATAAACATCGCTGTCAGACAGATAAGAACTGTCCTTTTACTTCGTCCGATTTGTTGTAAGTTCATTTCCGTATTCATCTCTTGCTTTGTTGCACTTTGTATAGGTTTCACGTTTCTTTATCTTATGCAGTCATCGCGTTTTTTTCGACATCCGTGAATGCACCTATGATTATGCTGGTGAAACGGGATCAGGGAAGTGGTTTAGAAAAATTTCGATGAATGGCGAAAAACCTCCGTTAAGCGTCTTCGTACTTTTCGATGAATGGCGATGATATTTCGGCGAGCCGCCTCCCCCGGAAAATTACCGGCCATTAAATAAAATAGTGGTATACCCCTGTAAATCAGCACAAAAGAGGGTGAACCCACCTATAACGAAAAAGGTGCCTTTGGGGGGCACCTTTAATTTGTAAGTTTTAAGAAGATTCCGTTTACCGCTTATTTTTCTTCGGTAAAGGCGGGATAATCAAGCTTGCTTAAACAATTTTTAAACGGCTATAGACCTCTTTTTTATACGTTTTTCCAATCGGAATAAGCTGGTCGAAATAAGAAATTACATCATCCTCAATATCGGTAATCTTATCTACCTGTATTAAAAAGGATCGGTGTACACGTATGAATTTTTTTGATCCAAGTTTATCTTCTATCGCCTGCATAGTAGAGTGAACAACGATTTTTTCCTTGCGGGTATTGAGTGTAACATAATCGCCAAGACTCTCCACCCATAATATATCGTCAATAGCAAGTTTCATCAAACTACTGCCTTTCTTAATGAACACAGATGTTTCATCAACGTGATGGATGTTATTCTTTTCGTATAGATCTTTTGCCTTCGCCATCGCCTGCATAAAGCGGGGAAGAGCGATCGGTTTTACCAGATAGTCGGTTACATTATTATCGAAAGCCTCTATTGCATACTCTTTAAAAGAAGTGGTGAGAACGATAATTGGATGTGGCTGCTTCAACGATTTGATAAACTCTATACCTCCTATCAAAGGCATCTCTACATCCAGCAACAACAAGTCAATCTCATTGTTCGCTATATAAGATAATGCCTCTACAGGATTATTAAAAGTTGCGGCCAGCTTGATATAGCTAACCTGTTTAATACACTGTTCTGTTGCTTTTAACGCCAGTTCGTTGTCATCAACGATAATGCAATTCATAGATCCCCTTTTTTTTGCGCAGACGCATACGAATAATCATGCCAAATGTAAAACGGTACCCAAAAAAATCCTCCGGTATGCCTTCGCTGAAGAGCGGGACATAGATTTCAATTGGGGTATTATCATACTATAATCGGTGCTCCACTTTCCTTCCCTTGATGGGAGCACTGTTTATTCACTAATAATTCTCCTACAATATTAACACTTCCCCTTCTCTTCTGCAAATGTTGGGGTTGGGATTGTTGGTTGAAGTACAGATCGCAGCTTTAAGGTATAATTCACTATCAGATTTTCAATATTCTGACAAAGCAGACTCATATTATCTATGTTTTCCGGATGATACGAGAGTTCATCAACCTCTGAAAGAAGCGGTACAACTTCATCCAGACCAATTATTTGTATAGATCCTTTTAAATGATGCGTTTGCTTTCTTACCCGGACAAAATCACCTGAATCGATAGCCATCCTTAATAGCTCCAGTTTTTTAGGTGAAGTTTTAATGAAAACCTCCATCATTTCTCTTTCGAAAATTTCATTGCCATTACTCAGGCTTTTGAGATAAGAGAGGTTTAATCCGGAGTTGTCGTGATTGGGTGTATTCACCGCAACAGGTGTAGGCGTCGGTTCTGTTGATTGAAGTTTTGTATGAAGGAATACTTTTTCAATAAGCGACGACTTCTGTATTGGTTTGGAGATAAAATCACACATGCCAATGGACAAACACTTCTCCCGTTCACCGCTGATGGTATGTGCTGTCATAGCAATGATAGGTGTGGAAATCTTCAATTCATTCCGAATCATATCTGTGGCATGGTAGCCGTCCATCACAGGCATGTCCAGATCCATCAGGATAAGATCGTAGGTGTTTTCTTTTACAAGTTGTATTCCATCTACACCATTCACAGCAACATCAAGCTGAAAGCCCGCTTCCTTTACCAGGTGACGCACAAGTTGCTTATTGAGTTCATTATCTTCGAAGAGAAGTAATCGTATCTTATGGGCATCTTCCGGAGGTAATGTTTCTTCTGGTCGGGATTCAATTCTGATTGGAGCAGATTCGGCTTTATTAAAACGAAGTTCAAAATAGAACTCAGACCCGGCCCCTTCTTCAGATTTCAATTCAATATAGCCGCCCATTTCTTCTACGAGGCTTTTCGAAATGCTTAGTCCAAGTCCGGATCCAATCTGCTGCTTAGTATTTTCGTTATCGGCCTGGAAAAAGCGTTCGAAGATCAACTGCTGTGCTTGTTTGGATATTCCCGGACCCGTATCCTTTATTCTGAATAACAAAGTACAGCGACGCGCATCCTCTTCCATCAGACAAATTTCAATAGCCACAAACCCTTTTTCAGTGAACTTTATGGCGTTATTGGTGAGATTGATCAAAACCTGATTCAGGTGGGTGATATCTCCGATAAATGCTTCAGGTAGGTGTTCATCAGGAAGGAACAACAGTTCAATTTGTTTTTCCTGAGCTTTCAGTTTTAATAAATCATACACTCCGCGCCGGATATCCTCTATTGTGAATCTGCGCCCGCTGGTTTTCATTCCTCCTGATTCTATCTTGGAAAAATCAAGAATATCGTTGATGATAGAAAGTAAGTTGGCACCTGCCGTACGGATGATCTCAATGTATTCTTTTTGCAGTGGATCCTGAGAGCTGTTCTGTAAAATCTCCGTAAAACCGATAATGGCATTCATCGGAGTGCGGATCTCATGACTCATATTGGCGAGAAATTTCTCTTTCTGACGCAAGCTTTGTTGTTCACGCTCATGCTCCAAACGAGTGCGTTCTTCTTCCTGAACTAACTCTGTAATATCGGTTACGAAGAAAAGGTACTTCACAGAACCATCAATAGTCACAATTGGTTTCGCGCTCACTGATGTAACAGATACTTTACCCTGTATATTTCGAAACCGGCACTGGACATTGAAACTGTTGATCTCACCGGAAGCAAAAAACCATGCCCGGCGAATACCTTCACGCTCTTCTTCAACTACCTGCTCAAACCAATAAGATTCACGGCTGGGACGTCTGACATAACCGGCAATGGAATCAAATACTGAGTTTGTATAGATTAATTTCCCCGCTGTATTCGTTTGAACGATCCCCAACGGAGAATTTTCATTTGTATAGTTGAGAATATTTTCAATCTCGTGTATCTTCTTTTCGGAAAGCCCCTTTTGCTTTTTTACAGCAAACAGTTCTTCTTTGATCAGTACGGCCCGGAAGATATCCATCACCTGCTCTGAGATAGCGAGTAGATTGTTGCGGGTATCCGAAGACGTTAGTGATAAATCCGCTGTATGTATACCCAAACAGCCAATGAGATTAGATGCTGCATCTGATAATGGAACCAATAGGCCATTAAATCGGAAAGCAGAATCTTCCTTTACCGACACGGACTTTATCTCATTTGATAAAATCTCGTTGTGGAAGTAATCTTCCAAAAGCGGCTGAATAGCTGACACCTCCCCTTCCGTACACCGGTATGTTGCCTTGACGGAGTATTCATTAAACCCAAAAAACACCAGAAAGGCACTGTCGCCATTGCAAAGCTGTGTTGCAATGCGTAACAAACCTTGCAACTTGCGGGGCTCAGAAATACTGATCCTGATGTATTTGTTAATGAATCCGGTCGAACGGGGACGAACCCTGTTTGGCACTTGTGTGAGCATTTGTTCGATGGTGTCCACTGTACTTCCAAAAGAAGCACAATCACAATGATCTTTTATCAAGGTATACACCTAGTTAATAACGAAGTAGTGTTAGGAAACCAATACTTACCATCAATGAGCTGAAAAACAGTAACTTATACAATGTTAAATCTTGTGTCACCACCTTTTTTGGTAGGGCAAATACAGGAAAGTATTAAAACTCGTTTTAAATCTCCGGAGAGTAAGAGAATGGGGCCCGGGAAAGATCTATGAAAAGACGCTTCCAATCAGAAAGAACCATGTAATTTTGAGCCGAAGAATAAACCTGCGGAGAATATGCCAACATTATTAAGTGAAGAAGAGCTTAGATTACAAGGTTTTGTAAATGAACCAATAGATCCGCGAATTGATTTATTTGAGGCAATTCGGGATTTGAAGGTCAGGAAGAATGCGGTGATTCTGGCCCATTATTATCAGGATGCCGATATTCAGGATATTGCAGATTATATAGGCGATAGTTTAGGTTTAGCGCAGGAGGCAGCAAAAACGAAGGCCGACATGATCGTTTTTGCAGGAGTTCATTTTATGGCCGAGACAGCCAAATTGCTGAATCCAACCAAGAAAGTGGTGATGCCAGATTACCGGGCAGGCTGTTCATTGGCGGATTCGTGTCCACCGGATGAATTCCGAAAGTTCCGTGAGGCTCATCCCGGTCATATCGTAATCAGTTACATCAATTGCACAGCAGCCATTAAAGCGCAGAGTGATATTATCTGTACTTCCTCCAATGCTATAAAAGTGGTGGAGAGTGTGCCTGCCAATACACCAATCATTTTTGCTCCTGATAAAAATCTGGGGGCATGGGTATCGAAGAAAACCGGACGGGATCTCGTTTTATGGGATGGTGCCTGTATGGTTCATGAGATCTTCTCACTCGAAAAAATCACCCGCTTAAAAGCGCAACATCCGGGAGCATTATTTATCGCTCATCCGGAATGCGAAGAAGCGGTATTGAAGCTTTCTGATTTTACAGGATCAACCACTGCGCTGCTGAATTTCACCATGAAGAGTGAGGCATCTACATTTATTGTTGCTACCGAAAGTGGTATACTTCATCAGATGCAGAAGTCGTCGCCACAGAAAACCTTTATTCCGGCTCCACCGAATAACAATTGCGCCTGTAATGATTGTCCGCACATGAAATTGAATACGCTCGAAAAATTATACCTCTGCATGAAACACGAGCGGCCGGAAGTGAACATTGACCCTGCCATCTTCACACAGGCATTGCGACCACTGGAACGTATGCTGGAGATCAGTGCAAAATAAGGTGTCGGATTTGACGGCGTGGTTACAATTTCCCGGCTGGGGATCATTATCTTCGTACTGAATATGAAAAGAATTCTGATTTTATTTTTATTGCTGGGCACCGGTAGTTTTGCCCAAACCGATGGTCCGGTGAAATTCTACTATCCGAATGGAAAGGTCAGTTCGGAAGGTAATTTTAAAGGCGGTCAGCCGGATGGATACTGGAGAGCATATTATGATACCGGAATTTTGAAATCGGAAGGGAATCGGGTGAATGGTCAGCTGGATAGCCTCTGGCGCTTTTATGATGAGAAGGGAAATAAAACTTCGGATATCCTTTACCGTGAGGGACAAAAGAACGGATGGCAGCGCGATTATTATCCAACCGGTAAGGTCTACCTCGAACGGTGGATGGTAAACGGTGCGGCAGATAGTATCGCCAATTATTACCATGAAAAGGGCTATCTTGAAAAAGTAATACCATTAAGTGGAGGTGCAGAGAACGGTATTGCCCGCGAATATGCTGAGGATGGAAGAATCATTACACTTACCTCCTATAAGAACGGATTTTTTGTAAAGCAGGAGAAAATCAATCGTTATGATAAATTTGGTTTTAAGCAGGGTCCCTGGAAAGAGTTTTATGCGAGTGGTGTAGTGAAGGAGGATGGTGTCTGGAAAGATGATAAGAAGAATGGAATTTTCCGTTGGCTGGGGCCGGAAGGAATTGTGATGAGGATGGAAGTGTGGAAGAACGGAGAGCTTGTTCAGGATGAGCTGGCGAATGTAAAACTGGATATTAAACGTGATTATCATAACAACGGTCGCCCGAAAAGCTCGGTGAATATTATCAATGGTGTGAAGGAGGGCGTATATCGCGAGTTCGATAAAGAGGGAAACATTACCATTTCTAAGCTCTACGAGAAAGATAAGGTAATCGCTGAGGGAGGAACAGTAGATCCGCAGGGACGTCAGCAGGGGAAATGGACTTACTATTATGCCGATGGTAAAATAAAATCGACCGGCAGCTTTAAAGACGGGCTTAGAGAAGGTGCCTGGATATTCTATTATCCGAACCAGCAAATTCAACAGCAGGGAAATTATGTGAAGAACCTACCTGATGGGAATTGGAAATGGAATTATCCGAGTGGAAAGATCCTTCGCGACGAGCAATATAAAAACGGTAAGGAGGATGGATCCAGCACCGAATACGATGAGCAGGCGGTAATTATCGCACAGGGAAATCTGGTGGGCGGTTTACGTGAAGGTCCGTGGAAGTATAAAAACGGGCAGTACATCGCGGAGGGGAATTATGTGGAGGGGAATCAGGATGGAATCTGGAAACAGTACTACGAAAATGGCAAGTTGGCATTCGAAGGAGAATATTTCGAAGGGCAGGAAAACGGCGTCCATAAGTTCTACTTCGACAACGGCAAGCCAAAAGAAGAACGCAAATATCGTCTCGGATTAAAAGAAGGCGATTGGAAGGTATGGGATGAAACCGGAGAGCTCATTCTGACAACCACCTATGAGCGAGGAGAGGTAAAAAAGATGGAAGGGGTGAAGATGAACTAGGGTTTTTTTTGAATCTTTAACCGTCAACCACTCAAAAATCCGGTCATCCACTCAGGATATCTGCACTTGACACCGTTGCGACCACGAAATATTGACAGGATCGTTTAATTTTATCATCCTGCCAAATGAACACTCCTCCGATAATATTCCGGAATGAACTTTTTAAACCACTGCTTTTGTGGTTTATACTCATTCTATCAACAGAGGTCAGGGCTCAAAACTATAAGGCCTCCGTTCAACCGCTCAGCGAGTACCGGTTTGAAAGCATTAACGAGCACAATGGATTGCACAACCTGCGTCTAGGCGATTTTGTACAAGACCAACAAGGGTTTATTTGGATTGCATCCGAGGATGGACTTCATAGATATGACGGAAAAGATTTTCAAATATATCTGGAGGAAGACGGCAAAAGCACCTCTGTACTTACCAGTTGGATTTCTACACTAGAGGTTGATAAACAGGGAAGGATTTGGGTGGCGTATAACGGAGGTGGCTTTAGTATCTATACACCCGAAAATGATAAGTTCACACATTTCCCTTCCGGAACCAGTGGCCTTGGTAGCAATACGATCCAATATCTTCACTGCGATCGTGATGGAGAAATGTGGGCATATATATCTCCGAACCAGATTGCACGACTGAGTGATAAAAGTCCCATTGTACGTCCCCTCCATCCCGACACACTGGTTACACATACTTCGGCATTGGCTGTAAATATTTTTGAAGATCAGCGCACCCCTGGTCTTTTATGGTTTTGTGGAAACGGTTTATTCAGCTACAATAAAATCACGCATGAATGGAATAGTTTTTCCATCCAACACACGGTTAATCCATATCAGGAATTTAACTACTATACAAACGGAATTGCACTGAAAGATGGTCGCGTAGTATTGAGCGCATGGGGAACAGGGGTTACTGTTTACAATCCGAACAACAATGAATGGCATCGTTACTTACCGGAAGGAACACAGGATGTACCAGGCACCCACAATATTATCTATTGGCTGGAAATGCGGGATGATCACTCTGCATGGGTAAATACTTCTATTGGTTTTGGATATATAGATATTGATACGGGGGTCTTCTATATTATCGATGATCAAACTGCTGAAAAATACAATGTACCGAAAGGAAACATGCGAAGATTGCTGCGCGATAGAGACAATAATTTATGGATTGGACATTCTTTAGGGATCAGTTTATTAAAGAACAATTACAACAGATTTAAATTCATACCTGTGCCGGTAACACATTCAGAGAACGGCGAATTTTATTATGTAAGTAAAATACTGAATGATACGGTTGAAAACCTGCGTATAGATGCATTGAGCTTTGCTGATGGTATTCATATCACAGATTTAAGCACGGGGAAAATTACTCGTTTGGCTGTTGATTATCTTCCCAAACAGGAACACGCGCAACTGGTACATGATTTGCTAAAAGATGACAAGGGTCGTTATTGGGTGCTTAGTCGCGATTTCATTTATCAGCTTGATATTAAAAAATCACAGCTTAGTAAGTTACAACTCATACCGAAGTTATACGATAAGGGAGCCACTCCTTTTTTCACGGAATTTTTTTATTCTGGTGGTGATTCCGTTTGGGTAGGATCAAATCATTCAGGATTACTTTGTCTGCAACTGACAGATAAAGAGCTGAAGCAGTTTGATCATATCGAGGGAGATGATCAAACTATCAGCAGTAATTATGTGTCAAACATGCAGATGGACGGGCAAGGTCGAATGTGGGTCCAAACCAAACGCAGATTAATTGAAGTCATCGATTTCGTAAACGGAAAAATCCAACGAATCGTGCCGGAGGATCTCAATTCCGGTAATAGCAATTATCAGTTTTTTGATATGTCGATGGATTCGAAAAAGAACATCTGGATTTCTGGTAGCAATGGTTTTTATTATACATCTACGGCTGATAAAGGTACATTCAGCTGGAATAAACTTCCGAAAATGGAGGGCTTTACCACACAGTTTTTTTATCACTTTGTTTTTGATGGAAATGATATCATCTGGTGTATGACACCTGCCGGATTGTACTCAATTGATCCATTTCGAAAAAAAGCAGAAAGATTTACAATCACAGACGGATTGGGCAATGATTATATTAATGCGGGTCTTAATATCGGGCCAAACAATACAATTCAGATTTGTTATTGGAAAGGGTTTTATGTGTTAAACCACATTAAAAATTCGACACCTAGAATTCTCAAGCCGTATTTGTTGAATTTTCGTGTCTGGAATAAACCCATACAATATATACGCCGAAACAGTACAACGCTCCAGTTAAAATCAGACGAAAATTTCATTTCCATTGATTTCACTTCAGTGGATTTTGTTCACTCAGGAAAAATTCTTTTCAGTTATAAACTCGAAGGTTTAGAAGAAAGCTGGAGTGAGGCGAGTGAAAGACGGTTTGCTTCCTTTTCCCACTTGCCGGGAGGTGATTACCGTTTTCTTGTTCGTGTGGCAAATGAGAAGGGAGAATGGGGTCCTGTTCAGGAGTTAATACGCTTCAATATTGCAACGCCTTATTGGAAGAGAACCTGGTTTGTACTCCTGGCAAGTTTGGTTTTTACTTTATTGATATTTGCTTTGTACCGATACCGAATCAATCGGGTACAACGGTCGGAAGCACATAAAACAAAATTAAATAAACGACTGGCAGAAGCAGAAATGCGTGCATTACGTGCACAGATGAATCCGCATTTTATTTTCAACTGCCTTAACTCAATTAATCGTTATATTGTAAAAAGTGATCAGCAAAAGGCTTCATTGTATCTCACCCGCTTTTCTAAACTGATTCGTTTGATACTCGATAATTCCAATAGTAAAGCTGTCAGTCTCGAACAGGATCTGGAGGCACTTAAGATTTACATTGAGATGGAGTCGTTGCGTTTTGAAGATAAATTTGATTTCACCGTTGAAGTAGCACCCGGGACTGACGCGTTTAATATTCAGGTACCTCCCATGATACTTCAGCCATTTGTGGAGAATGCTATTTGGCACGGCTTGCTTCATAAGGAAGGAAAGGGAGTTTTAAAGATTTATATACAGAAGAATGCCCGCCATCTGGAATGTCTGATTGAGGATAATGGTGTCGGCCGCAAGAAAGCAATGGAACTTCGCAGCAAGTCCGCTACTACTCGTAAATCGCTGGGGATGCAATTAACGGAGGAGCGGATGCAGTTGCTCATGACAGAACTTGGAACGAAGGGGGAGATACGTGTGGAGGATCTGACAGGTCCAAATGACGAACCTCTTGGAACTCGTGTTATCTTAAAATTACCTATAGAAGAATAAGGATGAAACTTAAAGCTATTTTAATTGATGATGAGGTGAACGCCCGCGAAATGCTGGAGTGGTTACTAAAAACATATTGTCCTGAAGTTAGCCTTGAGCAGATGTGTGCCTCAGCAAAAGAAGGGCTTGATGCGATTCGGGAATTAAAGCCGGATGTTGTTTTTCTGGATATTGAAATGCCGCACATGAATGGCTTTGAAATGTTAGAGAAACTGAATGGCGACCATGACTTTGAATTAATATTTACCACAGCATATGATCAGTACGCTATACGTGCATTTCGATACAGTGCTTTTAATTATCTCCTGAAACCGATTGATCCGGATGACCTTCAATCTACTATTAAGCGAATTCTTCAGAAGAAAGGAAATACAACACGTGAACAACTTGATCATCTTATAGAGCAAGTGAAAGCACTTACGCCTTCCGTACAACGAATTGCATTAACCTCCGGAGATGGATTACGGTTTTTTAAAACAGAGGAAATTCTTTATTGTCAGGCAGAGAGTAATTATACTAATGTGAAGCTGGTGAATGGAGAGAACATTCTCGTATCAAAAACACTCAAGGATATTGATGAAACGCTTTCCGGCCAGGATTTCTTTCGGGTACACAACTCTTATCTGATCAATATAAATCAGATTCGGAAATTTGTTCGTGGAGAGGGTGGATATGTTGTGATGAATGATGATCATCAGATCACGATTGCGCGTTCAAAACGTGAAGAGTTCTTTGGAAGATTCGAACGGTTTTGAAAAAAGTAATGAACTAGTTAATGCGTATTTGTTCCTTTTTCAATGTTTGTGGATTTAAACATTGGCTTTCCTTTCAATGCCTGTACGAGTGTGAAAACAGCCAGTATTGCATATAAAATGATAATGATAATGGCAACGTTTCTGTTTTTCAAAAGGTACCATGATAACAATGGCAACACCTGGAGTGCATGCATCCCGATAAAGTGAGCAATTCGTGGGTCCCCGAATGTTGTTGACCAATTTAATAATGGAATGCCAATTCCCCCATCCTTTCCGCCAATGGTGTGGGAGAGGTTACTACCCATTACAAAACCTTCCAATGAGAAAATTACAAATAGAATGATTCCCCATCGGATGGAAACAAGGTAATAATCGGGCAGATCAGGAATAGTTGTTGCGAAAAAGAGATAACCGACATAGGCTGTGTAGATAGTAACAACTGTAGCCGCTATTGCCATCATGGAATACATAAACGAATAAAATGGTGTACTTAAATTAAAATGAGATAGCTGACCACGTCCCGCCTGAATAGAGATATAGATTATTTCAAATCCAAGTAGTAGAATCACTGTTAAATTAAACGGAACAACATTGAAGTCGGGCAGATAAAAACAATACCATCCCATCGCCCACGAGAACAAAAAGGTCGACATCGAAAACTTGAATGGTTTATGCCAGGCACTTACATTGTTAACCTGTGTATTATCGAAGACTGAAGCTAATAAAAAGAAAAGCGAAAACACAAGGCAAATTAGTCCAAAGTAAAAGAGACTTTCATTTCTAAATTTTAGTTGTTCTATAAAATAGGTCATAATTGATTTTTCTTGTTTTCTGCTTTGGATTAATTCTACCTAACATAGAGTTTAAGCAGGTAGTATTTCCATTTCTGAACACCAGACGCTTCAAATTGTTTTAACCTGCCTAATCTATTTCAATATGGTATTTGTTCAACAATCCTGATAAGCTATTTAAAGCGAATCGAGCTTTCTTCATTCTATTATTCTCCGGGTCGATTGAAAAGTGTACAGCTGTACGGAAATCTGCCTTTTCGAGGTTTGTGTTGTTGAATGCGGCTCCGCTAAGATCACAGTGTTCAAATAGTCCGGAACTCAAATCAGCGTTGCTGAAGTCAGCTTCAGTGAGCCGGGAATTCTTGAAATGGGTGTTGCGAATTTTGCAACCCATAAAGCTAACATGATCCATTTGGCAATTATCGAAGCTGAAAGAAATGCCAATGCCATTGCAAGTGTCAAACAATAAACCAAGCAGTTTACAATCTTTGAACCGGACCGACCTGAATGAGGTGCCTGCTATTTTTGCCATACTTACATTGCAGTCAATAAATTCACATTCGTTAAATATAATTTTTGACAAATCTCCATCAGAAAATTCACAATGTTTAAATATGCAATGGTCATATTCTCCCTGCTCAAGTGGGTTCAGTGCAAAGTTTTCTTTTTCGAATGTTTTATCTTCAATGTACGTCATGCAAGATTATGGTTGCTGGTTCTTTTATTAACTCCTAAACGGATTTTCTTAGTAGTTTCAAATAGTTCCGTCTTGAGTAAAGAATTGTATGATTTGAGGAACTTTCAATAGTGAGTCAGTAAAGTTCTCGATTTCTTCAGAGGAAAGAATTTGGGCATTGATTTGTTTGCTATGAAAACTTTGATCTTTTTGTGGAGCTATCAAAATGGTTCTTCCCAGGGAGAGATCAAATATTCTCATATTTACCATCGCAAATGCGTGACGATCTGCAGTTTGAAAAGCGATGTACTCGATTTTTTGTGATTTCGTTTTGTAATAACCTTGTCCGATATAATTTGGATGATTCCGTGAAATGACCTCGCTACCAACATGTGAATAATTAACAGTGTCAACTGTATCTGTCAGAACAATGATCTGAAAAAACACCTCATTCTTTTTTCCATCAATAAACGCTTTGTTAAATGGGTTGGCTCCGGCAAAGAAGGAGTTGTACAGAATCGTTTTGTCGTTTATTTTCAATTCCGATCCTTCTCCACCCGGAAAACCAAAGTTGCCGACACCCCTGAATGAGCCTTTGCCAACCAGATCATACGTCGGCACAGGATAAACACCGCTTATCATTGGAAGCTCCGATTTGCCTTTTATGTTCGCAAGGTCGGCAAGAAGCATCTGCGTATCCCATGTTGATGAATTCTCCCGTAGGAGTACTTGATGATGCGACTGCTCCTTACTCCATGGGTTTTTATTATCCGTGGAGATACAGCCTGTAAACAGAAGCAGTAGAATAGGTAAGGCAGGTGATTTCAAGTGGTATTGTTGTTTTGGTTAGTAGGTGAAATGAAAAAACGGGAGTTTTAAATCTTTGGCCCGACTATTCATTTCATTGTCCTGCGGATTTCCGCTGGTGAAGATAGAAAAGGTAAATACAGCCCTCCAAGGGCATCTATATTTTGTATGGAATTATACGACCCAAATCCCCGGTATCGTCGCAGGATGCGTTTTTTAAAGCCAATCACCACTAAACAAATCTGTCAACCGCTCAAAAAAGCTGCAATCGACTCATCTTTATAATAGAATGCAGTCGGCGGATTGTTCTTTTGCATCATCAAACCCAAAGAAATGAGCCAATACTTTGTATTTAAGCCCGCTGAAGTGCATCCCGGAACAGGTGAACCGCTGGAAGGAAAGTTTATCCGGATTGCAACTTATGATGCAAAACTGGCTACTGAAATCTTTAAATCAAGATACGGGAAGGTAGAAGCATTGCAGTTCTGCTACGATGGTTTTGATTCTATGGAAATGATTTTGAATAAAACAGAACTGGAAACATTAATACTCACTTCCTCTGGAGTATGTAGCATACTAAACGGGAATGAAATCCAATCATTTATACGCAACTCCGCCAACTAATCTGATGAAAAAAAATAAATCATATCATTCTATGTCAACCTCTCGTTTATTCGACCTATTCTTTGCAATTCTGGTCTTTATTATCATCCTCTTCGCCGGCCTTAGCAGTTTCGGTCAGGGTGTAGGCGTCAATACTACAACCCCAGATCCAAGTTCTATTCTCGATGTAAATTCTACGGACAAAGGCTTACTTGCTCCACGAATGACACATGCGCAACGCAACCTGATCAGCAATCCGGCAAACGGACTTTTGATATTTCAAACGAATACCGTGGCCAATGAACCTTCCGGACTTTATTATTTTGATGCATCACTTCCGGGATGGGTTCGCTTCTCTGATCAGAGTAAAGACCTGGGCTGGAAAACGGATGGAAATACAGGATTGAATGCCGGTGTCAATTTTATTGGAACGAAGGATACAGCAGATCTCGTTATGCGAACAAATAATATTGAACGCATGCGTATTCAGGATAACGGGAAGGTAAGTATGGGTCCCCTTATGCCGGGATTAACTTACCCATACTCCCGTCTCGATCTTAGCGATGAAGATGGATTAAATTCAGATCTCGTTATGCGGGTTGCAGGAGGAGCAACAGGTTATCCGCAATTCATCTTTCACAAAAGCCGGGGAACACTTGCAGCACCTACGTTAACAAGTTCAGGCGATTGGACCGGTGTAATCATTGGTCGCGCCTGGGATGGTGGAAACTGGACCAACAACTCTGCCATCATTTTAGGGGTAGATAGTACTGTATCTACCGGTCTTGCACCGGGAAATATCATTTTCTCTACAGCCAGTAAGGTCGGTAATGGCGAGAAGATGCGTATCAACAGAAATGGTCGGGTCGGCATTGGAACCACCAATCCACTAACACGATTGAACGTGGCCACAACCGATAGTGCATGGCAAGTGGAAGCGTTACAAAACAAGAGCAGCTTCGGATGGTCTGGCTCATGGTATCTTAATAGTGCCGGTGCGTTTTCCGGACATGTTGGATACGGAAACATCAATTCACCTCGTTGGGGAAATAAGTTTTTTGCAGGATCAATTACGAATATTCCTTTTGTAATGACCACCAATGATGCAGAGCGGATGCGTATACATGGAAGTGGAGATGTTACCATCGGAGATACGCTTCAAACAGCAAAGTTGCGAGTAGCATCAAATAGCGGCTTGCTTACACCACAACTGATGATTGCCGAACTTGATTCTGTTGACTGGGGACGCATTGCTTTCACAAATACCAATACCAGCCGGTTCTGGCATCTCGCAGGCAGATCTTCATTGCCGGATACAGAATCTGATTTTAATGTTTTTAATAGCAATGCCGGAAATGTGATGACCTATAAATGGAACGGGAATATTGGTATGGGTACAACAACACCTACTGTAAAGCTCGAAGTATATAGTCCCGGACTTATCCCTATGCGTGTACGATCATCGGCTCCAACAGGATATTCATTAACCCAGTTTATCAATGATGCCAACCTATACGGACATATTGGCTGGGGAAATAGTGGTGCATCTACATTTGCTAATACATTTTACGTAGGTACAAACTCCAGTTCACCACTTGTTTTCACCACCGCCGATGTTGAGCGCATGCGGATTGGTACAACGGGAAATCTGGGTATCGGAATGAACAATCCGCTCTGGCGTCTGGATGTTTGGGATGTACAATCAGTAGCTCGCTTTGTATCTACCAACCATGTGAACGGTAGTGTGATTGAATTTAAAAGTCTTGTTCCCGGACCAACAGGCAACCTGGGATCAATCAACTTCAATAATCCAACTGACAACTACCCTGGTCAGATCGCCTATACAGTAAATAATGAATTGACATTCCGTGTAGGTGGAACAGAGAAAATGCGCGTGCAAGGAAATGGATATGTGGGTATCGGAACAAATAATCCGGGAGCCGAACTCGAAGTAAATGGTTTTACCAAGCTCGGGGGCACTACAGCACCGGCGGTAAAAATGGTAAAGTTGACAAGTACAACCGGCGCTACCCAGGGCGGTTTTGTAGATATCCCATTGCCTGTACCTGCTACAAAAGTATTGGCGGTAGAAATACATGTTGAATATGTGGCTTCCACTTTTGTACCGAAAGGGTATACCATAAATGCAGGGTACGAGTTCGATTATTTTATGCAAGGCTCCAGCATTCGTATCATTAACAAGACGGCGAACTCGGCAAATATCCTGGGTAAGCCGGTGAAAGTATTGGTAACCTATGAGCTATAAAACGCAGAATAATAAAAACAGGAAACAATTTATTCTATATCCAATGTTCAATCAAACTACTAAAATACTGCTTGTATTTGCGCTCATCATTTTATCCGCAACCGGCAAAGCACAACAACTATCGCTGAACAGCACGAATGTGTTTATTCATAACACAGCTACGATGTATGTCAGTGGGGATATTAAAACTACTGGTACAGGTTTATTTAATCTCGAAGGAGAGCTTGAATTTACCGGCGACCTCGATCATCAGGGAGCTCCGGGTGCCTTTACGGGTGATGGTACAGTAGTACTCTCCGGCGGAGCGCAGCAGCTGGATGGTGTGCAACCAATTGATTTTCCTTCTTTAGTTCTAAATGGCGCAGGAGATAAAACGTTACTTCGCTCTGTTTCTGTAGGTGGCAGCTCCAATGCCGGGCAGCTTGATCTTCAGCAGGGAACTCTTGTATTAAATAATTTCAATCTGTATATCCGGAATGCTGCAGCAGCAGCCATTAATTTCACAAACGGAAGTATACGAGCTGAAGATGTTGATTTTAACAGTAATGTTTACTGGTACATCGGCACTGCAGCCGGAACGCATGTGGTACCTTTCTCTAATGATGCCGGAGTGATCATTCCAATGGCAATTGACAGGGTGGCAGGAGATGTGGATACTGTTCGCTTCTCAACCTATGCCACCAATCCGGCGAATAATCCATTGCCGAATTCTCCTATAACTGTTACGCATATCCGAAATACGAGCGGTGTAGATAATAGTGCCAACACAGTTGATAGGTTCTGGTTAACACAATGGGATGACCCGGCTGCGCTTGTGCATCTGCGCTTTAACTATGCCACTGCAGAAGCGCCTGCAAATGGAAACAATAGCCCCAAAGCCCAGCGCTGGAATCCACTCAACGATGGTTGGGATTCACCGATGACCGGTCAGTTTAACTTGTCTCCTTACAGTGTAAGTGTGCAGAATGTTGGAATGCCCGGCGTTTGGGCGATTGCGAAAGATGGCAGCCCTTTACCAATTACGTTGCTTGATTTTAAAGCAAAAGCTAATAAGAAAGGTGAAGTTGATTTAAGCTGGATTACATTGAATGAAAAGGATAATGATTATTTTACAATTGAGCGTTCGAAAAATGGTATAGACTTCGAGCCTGTTCTTCAGTTAGATGGTGCAGGTACTTCTGCGGTTCCTTTGTTTTATTCAGCAGTAGATAAAAAGCCGTTGAATGGTCGATCTTACTATAGATTGCGTCAAACAGATTATAACGGAGAGTCGACTGTAACCGCAGCGCAATCTGTATATTTTTCAAATGGTGGTTATGTATCCGTTTCCACTTATCCGAATCCTGCTGTTGATCAGTTAACTTTTACCTTGGAAGCAGAATTTGATGAGCAGGCTGAGTTAACACTTGAAATTTTTACCGCATATGGACAAAGAGCGTTTATTGGAAGTCTGCAATCACTGGAAAGCAATACTGAAGGCTCGTTTAATTTGCCAGTGTCATCCTTTGCCCGTGGACAATATCTTTATCGAATACTTTCAGACTCAGAAGTTCTTGGAAGCGGCAAAATTATTTTACAATAGCAATAGACGTTTGTTTCAAAAAAATAAGGCGGTCAGTAATCTGGCCGCCTTATTTTTTTAGATTCTATTGTCCGGGAGGAACTGGTGCCGGAACAACATTGGCTATGGGTGGTAAACTCTTTAAGTAAGCGAAGATAGATCGTAAATCTTCGTCTGTTAGGTTCGCATAACCTTGCCAGGGCATAAGTGGTAACAACATTCTTGTTCCCTCCATTCCCTTATACCATCCTTTACGCATGGCATTGAAGAATTGTTGTTCGGTCCAATTCCCTATTCCTGTTACATCCGGAGTAAGGTTTGCTGCGAATGAAGTTCCCCAGGGACCTTTTGCTGCCGTTCCCATTGGGAAAAACAGAATCCAGTTTTTCGATGTAGCTGTATCTGATGGAGGTAATGGAATATTTCCGGGATGTCCCGATAACAAGAGCGCCGGATCAGGAACCGGACCTTGTTCAGTCATGATCTTTGGTGAGTGACAATCGTGACATCCTCCGATGGTTACCAGATACTTTCCACGTTCCAGACGGGTGGCTGTTGAATCACTTTCGCTGACTTTTTTTTCTGATGCCGGAGGTGTACAGGAGTAAAGAAGACTCCCGGCGGCAAGAAGTAGAAGTAGTTTTTTCATAGTTATGTGAATAGGTTGTGGTTGGTGTGGTTAATATCGATATTTCTTTTTTTATTGGAATTGTTTTGGTAAAGATTTTTTCAACAAGAATTTTTCATATAACATGAATCGAGGAAGAATACCCTTTGATTTTACTTTTAGAGAGTTATAACGGTAGTTTTTATTTTCGGCAAAAAGACGAACTATTTGCAGGAAGGTTGTCTATAAAATCGCTCATACGTTAAATTGTAAATCCGAAACGTTATTTTTGCGCACCATGTTGAAAGCAGCCCTTGTAAATCATTGTTTGTCCATATTAATGAATCGTGCTGCTTCAGCCGATAAACAGCTGCAGGATTTAAAAGAGGATCTTCAAGGAGAATCAAAAAGTTCAGCAGGAGATAAACATGAAACGGGCCGGGCAATGGTACAGTTGGAAATGGAAAAACTGGCTGATCAGCGTAAGGATTTGCAGTTGAAACTGGACCAATGGAGTAAAATCGATTTTTCCAGAGAAGGAAATCGCATAGAAACAGGAAGTCTGGTAATGACAGATTCAGGAAGTTTCCTGATTGCGATAGCACTTGGATCGATTGAATTTGACAAAAGCGCCGTGGTGGTTTTAAGTCCTCAATCTCCACTTGGCATTAAACTAATGGGTAAGGTGCCGGAGGATCAGGTGGAGGTTAATGGTCGTAAATTCACTATTAATTCAGTTTTGTAGAGTATTGTAAGGCTTATCAGACACATTTTTACGTGAAGTTTGAGATATGTCGGCTGGCTGACATATCTCAAATGATTCCGGGTCTACTTTAGCGGCATGAAACAGACTATTTATTTATCAAAATGGATCTTTTTGATTCTGCTGGTAGGATTATTTTCTATTAGAGCATATGCACAGGACGACACTCAGCGCAAGAAGCATTTTAATATTGCTAAGTCGGGATTTGTAATAGATGGATATGATCCGGTCGCCTATCAGACACAAAAGCGCGCCATTAAGGGTGATCCTTCAATTTCAGTGATTTATAAAGGTGTAAAATATGCATTTACATCTACCGCCAACCGTGAATTATTCAAGTCAAATCCCGGGAAATATGAGCCAGCATATGGAGGTTGGTGTGCTTATGCAATGGGATACTCCGGCGAAAAGGTGGAGGTTGATCCGGAGACGTTTAAAATAATTGACGGTAAAACATATTTATTCTACAACTTCTACTTCAACAACACTTTGAAATCCTGGAATAAGGATGAAAAGAATCTTCACTTAAAAGCAAATCAAAACTGGATGAAAATCATCCCATAACTAAAATGGAAAAAATACATTCACCATTGAAATGGATTGCACGCATTCTTGCCGCAGTAATTATGTTACAAACTTTATATTTTAAATTCACAGGAGCTGAAGAATCAGTGTACATCTTCTCTACTCTTGGTCTTGAGCCATACGGTAGAATTGGAACCGGTATTGGTGAGTTAATTGCTTCTGTGTTGATTTTGGTTCCGGCTACTACATGGGTCGGAGCGGTTATGGCTCTTGGTTTGATGAGTGGCGCTTTGTTTTTTCACATTACCAAGCTTGGTATAGAAATAATGGGAGACGGAGGGCAGCTTTTTTATTACGGGATTGCTGTCTTTTGTGCAGCCGCATATCTGCTGATCATGGAGAGAGAAACAGCACAATCATTCGTAGCTAAACTCCTTAAAAAATGAAATTATTTTCAATCACTATACTCCTTTTCCTCCTGATTACCGGAGATGTGAAAGCACAGGGATGCAGTGATGCAGGTGTTTGCAGTGTCAGTGGAGCAGCACAACCTATGACAGACTCAACAAACACAAATCAGGATGTTTCGGCATTATTTATTTTCCGTACAACTACTTCTGTTTCATCCGGGGAACAGGGAGTATTGACTTTGCAGGAAATTCCGGAAGTGGAATATTATATTTCGAAAAGAATTCAGTTGGTCACCAGAATTCCATATATTATCAATGCCGGAAATTTAGGTACTACATCAGGCATCGGAGATCCTTATATTGGGATTTCAGCACAGGTTTATTCTTCAGAGGAAAATAAGGTATCGATTTCCGGTGGATACAAAATACCTTTCGGGAAAACAGATATTCGTGATGCGGGAAGAAGTTTACCAATGCCATATCAAACTGGATTAGGAACATCAGATGGACTCTTTGGTGCAGTCTGGGTAAAGAAGCGTTTACGTGTCGCAGCTGTTTACCAGCATGTTTTTAAACAGCAGAATAAAAATGAATTTCTTCGCAGCCGTTGGGAGGGAATAAAAAAGGCACAAACGTACTTTGAGTCGAATGAGTTGAAAAGAGGAAACGATTTATCATTAAGATTTGACTATGAGTTTAACTGGAAGAAGGGGAAAATATATACCGGCATTTTATCTATTTACAGGTTAACAGAAGATAAAATTACTGACCTTAGCGGAGAGGTAAATCAGGTAAAAGGATCTGGAGGATTAACACTCAATATAACTACAAGCGCCTTCTATCAGTTTACTCCAAACCAGCGATTAACTGCGCAATTTGGATTTCCGGTCGTTGTTCGGGAAGTAAGACCTGACGGACTTACCAGGTCTGCAGTAATCAATTTAATTTATGCAATAAGAATTAATAAAAAATCAAAATGATACCATTGGCTGATAGTGCAGTATTAGTTTTAACGCAATTGCAACAGGTGCTTGATCAGATGAATGATCAGGAATACAGTAAAAAGTTACGAATATTAAATGAAAATACAATTGGAAAACATGTACGACATATTCTCGAGTTGTACGAATGTCTTGTTACAGGAACTCCGCAGCAAAGTGTAAATTACGACAAAAGGGAGCGCAACACGGCATTGGAAGAGGATGTCCTGTTTGCATTAGCTAAAATTGCGGAAATAAAAGAAGCAGTATTATTGATGGAAGATAAACCATTAACGTTATGGGCTGCATTCCATCAGGACAAAGATCTTATGCATAAAATTGACTCATCCGTGTTTCGCGAACTAGCTTATAATATTGAACATTCTATTCATCACATGGCTATAATTAAAATGGCATTACTTGTAGATTTTCCATTAGTACAAACAGCCGAAGAGTTTGGAATTGCTCCTTCTACTATCAAATACCAGCAACAATGTGTACGGTAACCTATTTTCCCCTTGAACAGGATGGATATATTCTCACGTCGAGCCGGGATGAAAAAAGTGTTCGAGGAATCGCCCTTCCTCCCAGAAAATACCTTCTCGAACAGCAAACCGTCTTTTTTCCGAAGGATCCTGATGCCGGAGGAACATGGTTTGTAACAACGGGAAGAGATACCACTCTTTGCCTGCTAAACGGAGCTTTTACCAAACACGAACATGAACCACCATATAGAAAAAGCAGAGGCCTTGTTGTTTTAGATTATTTTAAGTTCAGAGATACAGAGGATTTTCGAACGAATAATAATTTTCATGGTGTTGAGCCTTTCACTTTGGTTATTATTAAACCGGGAAGCCTTGTAGAATTTAAATGGGATGGTGAAAATACACATTGTAAAAACCTGAATTCTACTGTCCCCGCTATATGGTCATCGGTTACATTGTATGAACCGGAAGTCATTAACGCCAGACAAGAATGGTACCATCAATGGTTGCAGCAACACCATGAAGATTCGCAGGAAAATCTGATGACTTTTCACCTTTTCGGCGGGAAGGGAGATGTGAGAAATAGTGTATTTATGAATAGGGAGAATAAAGTCCGGACAGTAAGTATAACATCTATTTTTTCTAACAAGCAAGAGACCTGTTTACAGTATTCAGATGTATTGCAGGATAAAAAGTATAAGATCAGAATTATCTAATGGATACACCGATTGGAAACGTAAGTGTTTATCGTACTATGCAATGGAAGAAACCTTTGTGGTTAATTCGGTTGATTAACTATGAATATTGGCCGTTTTGGATATTATTCTTCCCGGCCTTTTTTTACTGGTTATATCTTGGATTTAAAGCGCGTTCGTTGGCCTATTTCAGTGCTGCGAATCCGGGAATTGAAAATGGAGGAGTTTTTGGTGAGTCTAAATCTGATATTCTGAAAATGATTCCGGATAAGTATAAACCGGCTTCTGTTTTAGTTTCTGAAAGTCTGCAACCTGCTGATTTAATTTCTTTATTTCATAAAACCGGATTTCAATATCCTGTCATCTGTAAACCGGATAAAGGAGAAATGGGATTTAAAGTAAAGAGGGTAGAAAATGAATCTGATTTGTTAATTTATCTGGAGGAGACGCCTGTTGATTTTCTTATCCAGGAGTTTATTACATGGAGCGAAGAATATGGTGTATTATACTATCGCCTTCCTAATGGTAAATCGGGAATAAGTTCGCTCGTTGCCAAGGAATTTCTTTCGGTGACAGGTGATGGAGTTAATACTGTTGAAGAATTAATGAACTATTCTGACCGTGCAAGGTTGCAGTTAGATAATTTTAAAAGAGAGAGGCCGGCGCTATTGAGTATTGTTCCTGATAATGGACTAACCCTACAACTGGAGCCAATTGGTAACCACTGCAGGGGTACAAAGTTTATCAATGCCAATAACAGTATTACCCCACAGATGGTCTCTGTTTTTGATGCAATTGCGAAAAATATGGATGGCTTCAATTACGGTAGATTTGATCTGAAAGTAAAGCGAATAGATGATCTTTATACTGGTGAAAATATCAGAATAATGGAGGTGAATGGATGCACAAGTGAACCCGCACATATTTATGGAGAGGATATGAACTTATGGAAGGTATACCGTGATATATTTTCCAATATGAAAATTGTAAATCAGATAGCAATCGCAAACCACAAGTTAGGATACCCATATGTTCCAATTCGTAAAATTGTTACGGAGACCTTGCAACACTTCAAAATGAAACGAACTTCAAATGGTAAATAGTATCTTATCCTTTTCTATAGCGGCAGTTATTAGTTTTATTGGCTCACTTCAACCGGGACCTGTTAATTTACAGGTATTGTACTCCGGTTTTGCGGGTTCAAGGAAACAGGCTTTGTTATGTGCTGCGGGGGGAATAGTACCTGAATTCGTTTATTGTGGTATGGCGATGTTTTTTCATGTAAGGCTACAAGCCTATCAGTTTGACTTTGCCTGGTTAAAGGTGGCTAATATTGGTGTTTTGTTGTTTATTGGCTTCTACCTTTTGAAAGTAATTTCATCGAAAGAGGCAACATCCTCCAATATGCACCCCGGATTTTGGTCTGGTTTCATTGCGGGTATGTTAAATCCTTTTTTACTGCCTTTTTGGCTTTTTGTAATATTTCAATCCGGGTATCTCGAATTCTTAACACTCAATGAGATACCGGATCAGTTTGCATTTATCGCAGGAAGTGGAGCTGGGGCCTTCTTATTTTTATATGCGATGATTCTCATTGCTCCACGACTTCGCGATTCACTTGCAAAATTGAGTAAGCTTCCTTCCAATAAGATAATTGGTGTAATATGTATTATCTTAGCCCTAACTGAGATCATTCGTTGTTGCTATCTATGAGTCAAGAAACACAATACTGGTATCTGAGAAACCATAAGTTATTTTCGGTTCTTAGTAATATGCAAATTGAAGAGTTGTGTATTATGACCAAATATAAAAAAGCGGGCAAGGGAGAAATCATCTATTTTTCAGAGGACCCCGACCAACGAATTTATATTTTAAAGAAGGGGAATATTAAAATTGTGGAAGCGGATAATCAAGGGAATGAGATTATAAAAGAAATTTTAATTCCGGGTGATTTATTGGGAGAGTTAACATCCAGCAATGAAAGTACCACCAGTGAATATGCCGTGGCCCTGTCGAAAGAGGTAATTATTTGTACTTTCAGAATGGCAGATTTTGAAAATTTGCTGGAGAAAAATCCGACAATCGCTTTAAGTTACAGTAAGCTTGTTGGCTGGCGATTTAAACGGGTCAGGATTAATTATAGCAATCTGGTTTTTAAAGATGTAAAAACCCGGCTTAGACAGTTTTTTAGAGATTGGGCAAATCGGGAGGGAAAAAATATTGATGGCCATGTGCATCTGGATAATTATTTAACGCATCAGGATATTGCGGGTCTGGTTTGTTCGACGCGGCAAACAGTTACTCAGTTGATGAACGATTTAGAGGCTGAAAAACTAATTCGGTACAGCAGGAAGGAAATCATCATTGATGATATAAACAAATTATAATATTCAATTAGATGAACCAGCAATTGTGTTATTTCAATTGCTGGTTCATCTTTATTGATCAATATTTCACCATACGTTCTACACGCTCCATTCCGGCAACATGAACACGTATGAAATATACTCCTTCTTCAAGATTTTCGCCGATATTCATTTTATGCGCACCTCCGTTTAGTTGCATAACAGAAATGATTTTGCCATCAATGGAGGAGATCTCCATTAAACCGGTTTCATCGTCAGGCAATGTGATGTTCAGCTCAGTTGATTGATGGAATGGGTTCGGGTTAATCTGCACTTCTGGTCCGTTCAAAGCTACGCTGTCGCCGATTTTGCAATTTACTGTTACCTGTACTGCTGAGGATGTTTTTGCACAACCTGTAGCAGTATTGGTAATATTCACGCGATATGCACCGGTGGTTTTTGCTACATATGAATTCGATGTTGCTCCTGTTAAAGTAACATTGTTTCTGGTCCACTGGTAGGATAGGTTAGCGCCTGTGTTTGCTATGAGCACTACGCTGTCACCATTACAGAATGTAGTTGGCCCTCCTGCAGTGACATTTGCTGATGTATTGTTGGCAGTAACGGTAATGGAATTCGAAGTGCTGGTACAACCAAAACTATTGGTAGCAACAACTGTGTAGGTTCCGCTGGTTCCTGTCATGTAGGATGATCCTGTTGCACCTGGGACATCTACACCGTTCTTTTTCCATACGTAAGTAAGACCAGGATCTCCTGTAGTATTAAATGTTACACTTCCTCCAGTGCAGAAAGTGGTAGGACCATTGGCCGCTATATTAACAATAGGAAGAGGATTGATCGTTACAACTTTGGCAGCCGAGGTACTGGTGCCACAGGAATTGGTTACTTTAACTTTATAACTTCCGGAAGTATATGCTACATACATGGAGTCGGTTGCGCCATTGATGTTGGTACTTCCTATTTTCCATTGATAAGAGAGCCCTGCACCTGTATTTGCTTTCAGTAAAACTCCGTTTCCATTACATACTGAAGAGGAGCCCGGAACTGTTATAGTTGCTTTCGGTGTGTTCACAACAACAGGAATGATGTTGGATGTTTTGCTGCATCCAAAACCATTTGTCACTACAACTTTATAATCTGCACTTGCTTTCGCTGCATAAGTGGAAGTAGTTGCACCGGCAATTGTGGTAAGGTTCTTCTTCCATGAATAAGTATATCCGTTTCCCTGACTTGCTGCTAAAACAACTGAGTCGCCCGGACAAAATGTAGTTGCGCCTCCTGCTGAAAGTATTGCTGTAGGTTTGGGATTTGCAGTTACAATTAATCCGGAAGAGGTATTGGTACAGCCAAAGCTATTGGTAATTGTTACATAGTAAGTTCCTGTAGTTTTTGCCGTATAGTTTGCCGCAGTTGCCCCGGAAATATTGGCGGTGTTCTTTTTCCATTGATATGTTTGTCCTGCTCCTGTATTCGCAGACAGAACAACAGATCCCCCAGAACAGAAAGTGGTATTTCCACCAGCTGTAGTAGTAGCCTGAGGAGGGTTATTAACAGTGATGTATGCGTTCTTAATAGTTGAATCGGTACCAGAGGCAGAAGTGGTTACAAGCGTAACCGGATAGGTGCCCGGTGAAGCATAGGCAACAGTTGGATTATTGCCCGTTGAGGTTGCAGGAGAGCCACCGGTGAAATACCATTTTCTGGAAGTTAGTGTACCGGGTGTAGTATTGGTAAATTGAATGCTCTCTCCCGGACAGATAGAACTATCGTTCACAGTGAAAGATGCTTGTGAATAGGAATAAGCAAGATTGAGACTATTAATGTATGGATCATTGCAGCAGCTGCAACCCATTCCTGCAGGACAAGGATCCTGAACATACACCCGAAGCATAACTGATCCGTTTCCTGATTGAATAGCATTGTTCAAAGTAACAGCCGGAATTGTATAGCTGAAATTTACAAAGCCACAGAAACTTGCAGCCGAACTTTGCACAAGTGTCTGGTAGTTTCCATTCAGATATATCTGCACGTTAATAGCAGGATTTGACATCCCCACATCCTGACATCCCAGCCAGCTGCAGGAAAGTGTACCGTTCGAGGCATTACCAGGAGTGTTGGTAAACACCACAGGAGTTGCCTGATACACGCTTTGCATGTTGGGAAGAGTTTGTGAATAGTTGCCTGTTTGCGCCAGAGCCGATCCGCTCATCGAAATGATAAACAGCACGATAGGGAGTAATATTTTGTTCATTGGTATTGGTTTGTGAGGATGCAATATAGATCAAAAATCCTACATCAGAAAATGATTTTAGTAGGGTATTTCTACCGAATAAAAGAAAAAAAAGCCGCATTTGAATCTTTATTCCCTCAAAAAGAAACCCGGAGACCCACTGAAATGAGCCTCCGGGTTATAATAGATCTATTTTATTCCACCACCACTTTCTTCACTCCGGTACCTAATGGTGTTTCCAGTTCCAACATATAAATACCGGCTGGTAATCCGGTTAATCCAACGCGCACTACAGTATTGGTGTTTTGCGGTGCCTCTGTATATAACAACTGCCCTTGCATATTCAATAACCGCAAACGGTTCACCTTCATCGCTCCCGGATTCATCACATTGAATGTTCCATTTGATGGGTTTGGCTGTATGCTGAATGCTGTTGATACGGGATCGTAAAGACCAACAACAAAGTTTACAACTACCGTGTCGGTTGACGTACATCCATCGGCGTTAGTAACAACTACACTATACGTTCCACCGGTTTGTATGCTGATTACCTGTGTTGTGAAACCATTAGACCAGTTATATGCGATTCCACCATTGCCTGCATCCAGTACCAGGGTTTGCCCGATAAACAATGTAGTGTCGTTACCGAGCGAAACCACGGGCAAGCCGCTAATACTAAACGTGGATGTTACACTGTCGTTGGCGCAGGTATAGAGCGGATCAACATAAGTCGTGAAAAACATATCGCCTGAACCGAAAATTTGTGCGTAGTTGCAATTTCCGTCCGGGTAATTGTCCGTAGATGTCAGATAGATGATACCATTGGTGACGGGGATGATGGCCGCAAAGCAGAAAGTGTACATGCTATCCTGATAAATCCAAATCGAGTCTCGATCTAACCATACATTGGTATTATAATATCCGTTTCCACCAATTCCAACTGAATCGCTGTATAACAATAAACCGCTTGTGTCAGGCCCAGCAAATACTCTGAATAACGCACGGGCGGTATCATTACTTGCCCAGCGGAAATATATCTGATTCAGATAGCCCGTCATTCCGGCTTTGAATGACTGGAAAATCGGGAAGTTGTTCCCAACCGGAAGTAAATCTGCCGATGTTGTATCTATCGTCGTTTGATCTACCTGGTTAAAATAAGGTAAGCTATCTTTATATACATAATTTAAGGTATGCGTACCCGGACCAAGTATACTGAAGTCAATTGTACCACCGGTAAGAGTGTCTCCATTCAGATACATTGTACCGCCGGAAGGAGAGCCGGAGACTCCTGTCGCCACTGCATCAACACAGTAAACACTATTGAGTGGAGAGATTGTTACATCATCATCTTTTATGTTTACAAGTGCCATTGTATCACTCTGACATCCGTAGCGATCAGTAACTGAATAACTGACTGCGTGTAATCCTGTACCAAATGCTGCTGGATTTATTACACTGTCAGGGTTAAAATTGATAAGCATATCACCACCGGAAGGCCTTCCGTAGAGTGTAAAGGCCGGTGCTGTTATACATACTTCAGGAACAAAATCTTCAAAACCGGGTTTATTGGGATGAATAACAGTAAATCCGATATAGGCATTGTTTCCGCAATTACTTTCATACGGGAAGATGCGTGTGACAAAGGCGAAATCTGTCAGCGAATCACCTTGTCCCATGTCATAGCGGTCTGAGAAGGATCCGTGAACAGCTGTTGGTGTGCTGAACACAATCTCATACGTATAGGTGTTACCGTTAGTAACCGGAAGCACTGAATCGAGATCGAGGTCATACCATTTCGTAATAACATCTGCAGGGAGATTAATCGTGTCTTCCGCCAGAAGTGTTCCGCCAACAGGTCCGAGATATATTCTGAGTGTAACATCCTGCTGGGTGGGATTATCCAGATAAACCGAGATTCCACTCAGGTCAGCGGTGATTCCGGCAGTGAAACTTTGTGCGCAGGTACTCAATAACAACGATGTGTCAGGATATGTCGCATACTGATCAGTACTGCTAACGGTATCGGATATCCCCGGAAGTGAATAGGTGATAAGATGATTTCCCGCTTCAGCCTGTGAAGGTGAAAAAGTATTTCCACTTACACCCGGACCACTGAATGTTCCGCCTGCGGGAGTGGCAGATAATGTAATGTCTGCATCGTAAAAGCAAAATCTCCTCTCGGTATTGTCAACAACCATATTCAGAGCTCCGCTGCGCAGGTAGTAACGAATATTGTCGAGGCAAAAACGCACCTGATCGAGTTGTTGAGGAGAGAATTGATTGTAGCAGGAATACGGAGCGTACGACATTATATTTCTTGTGTCGGGCTGAAAGAGATCGCCGTTTGCGTCAGTATAAACAGTATCTGTGTAATTACACAAACTATCTACACGGCCAGGCACTGCGCTCAGAATCGGATCTGCAGGCGTGTCACAAATAAAATCACCAGTGGTTGCGCAATTACTGCCATTCACCAGTTCATCTGTACCCACTGGTCCGGCCATGTTTGCATGAGTATGTGGAAGCGAGAAGACATGTCCGAGTTCATGTGCGAATATTCCGCCTGTTTGTTGAATCGGAAAGTTTGGACTGAACAAATAACTTACCAGGTATATTTGATCCGGACTTCCGGGAGAAGGGAATGTTGCGGCACCTGCTGCGAAAGGAATATCAAATGTTGTATAAACGTTGATATTGCCATCTCGATCATAATTGTCGGCCATCATATTTGTAAATCCCGGACCCCATCCGGTCATATTATCCGGAAGAAAAACATAATCAAATCCACAGATAGTGAAATGCATGTTCGCTGGTGCAAAGTACTGGTTTGCTATATCAACCATCTGTTGCAATTGCGCCGGAGTAGATGTGGGTGTTTTATCTACCACAATAATGTGCATGAACAAGGAGATCGACCGATAGGGATACGACGTACCTCCGCGTAAGGCATTGGCAGCGGCTCGTTGTTGTTGCCATTGCCGAAGAATGGAGGGATCGGGATCAGGTGTGAGGCAGGTTCTGTGCTGAGCATGAACGTGCAGTCCCAGCAGAAGTGCCAGGGTAATCAGGATGGATGTTTTCATTTCAACGCGTGTTTAAAGAAAAGCGAATATTGCCTTTCAGGAGTGAAAGTTAAAAATATTTCCATTTCTACAGAAGATACGGTTGAAAAAATCTTTCAGATTTGGTTGCTTTTGGAGACAGGAGCCGTCTATATCGGTACATTTGTCTATGAAATCCCCTATCGCCCGGTTGCTGATCTCCCTGTTTATTCCACTTTTATGCGGAGGTGTGGCTGGCTTTTTCACGGCAGAGGCTATCCCCGAATGGTATTCCACACTTCGGCAACCATCATTTAATCCACCGAATAATGTATTTGGTCCGGTATGGACACTATTGTATCTCCTGATGGGATATTCCTTTTTCCGGATATGGTCATTGCCGCTTACGAGCGAGAGGTCCAAAGCCATGCGGATATATTTTGTTCAGCTGTTTCTGAATTTCGGTTGGAGCTTTCTCTTTTTCTATTTTCAGGAGATAGGATGGGCATTGCTGGAAATAGTCGTTTTATGGCTTTCGATTTTTACAATGATTTATCATTTTTACCGTTTGGATCGTTTAGCGGCCTATGTGAATATTCCATACATTCTTTGGGTTAGCTTCGCCTCGGCACTTAATGCTTCTTATTACCTGCTTAACAGTAATTGATTGATGATTAAAAGAATCTTCCTACTCGCATTGGCGGTTATCCTTCCGCTGTTTTCAACGGCACAGCAAAAGCACCCACGTATAAAGGCCGGATCCGAAAAAGTGGATATAAGGGATGGCGATAAATTAGAGAAAGAAGCGTGGACCATCATGCCGGAGCTGAAACCGGATATCTACTATACTTCAACAAAGGGTCAGCGCATAACATTTTATACTGATAAGGATTCTATTTCTGTTTTGATGACCGAAACTACGGTTTTCGATTTTGTTATCTCACTGAATGATACAGCGGAAGCGTGGACAAGTATTCGTTACAAACCAACCTACCTGGAAACATTAAAAAAAGCAGCCGAATATAATCATCAGGATTTGCGACCTATTCCGGTGTTCACCTATCAGGATAGCAGCAATGAACATCTGAGAGCGCTACGCCGTGGATTTAATCTGGATTCAATTGCAGGAAAAGGAAATGATGCTTCCAGAATTTTAAATGTATTGCATTGGCTGCATAGTCTGGTTCCTCACGATGGACAACATGGTAATCCGGAAGTGATGAATGCGATGAATATGTTATCCGTTTGTAAAGCAGAAAAGCGTGGATTGAATTGCCGGGGTTTATCTACCGTGCTGAATGAATGTTATCTTGCTCTGGGATATAAATCACGTTTTATAACATGTCTGCCGAAGGATACTACAGATACAGAGTGTCATGTTATCAACATGGTTTATTGCAACGATTTGAAAAAGTGGATATGGGTTGATGCTACCCATGATAGTTATGTAATGGATGAAAATGGGGTTCTTCTCGGAGTCGCAGAAGTTCGTGCACGACTTATCTCCGGACAGCCTTTGCATATTAATCCAGACGCTAACTGGAACCATACGCTATCAACAGTGAAGGAAGATTATCTCTATAATTACATGGCAAAGAATCTGTATCGCTTCTCTTGTCCGCTGAATAGCATGTACGATACTGAATCTACTGTTAAAGACAAAGAAATTATATATGTGGAACTGCTTCCATTGGACTATCATGAGCAGAAGCCTGATATTTCAATAGAAAAGCGTCGTAACGGACAGGTTACTTTTAAAACATATCGTACCAACAATCCGGAACTATTTTGGATGACTCCACAAGGAAATTAACCGATTAATTATGTAAGCAATCCGGTGAAGAAATAAGATGCCGGCAACTGCGCATTGAAAAACTATAGGTAAGCGCAACATTTTTCAAAACAGAGAACAAGCATTCTCTGTAAATAAAAACGACTATTTCGGCATGAATCGTGAATGATCTTCCTTGTCGATCGTCTCTTCCTTTGTTGGTTGAACAACAGTCGGAGCTGGTGTCGGCACTGGCGTTGCTGGCATAGTAGTAACTATGGGAGAAGATTTTTTAGGAAACAAAGCAGGAACAGAAGCCTCTGGATCATCCCATGCTTTTCTCATTCTGATCAGTTGAATTAAATAGGGGATAAGGAGAAGAACTTCAAACCGGAAATTCAAGCGGTTTACCCCCTCTACAATTTCGACAAATGGTAATACAACCATCACCATTATACAAACAATCAGCCCGAATACTGCATCAATGATTCCAAACTTTATAGCCCAGTCTTTTTCCATCCACAAACCAAAAGCAGTAATGGCTTTAAAGAACATTATACTTTTCAGAAATATTCCCATGGCAGAAAATATAGTAAAGGCTTCAAGTCCATAAATAGAAGTTTCCGAGTCATTCCCTATAATGTTTCTCCAGATGCCATATAAACTGGTAATCCCAAAAAGCATAAAAAGAAAAATAAAGGGTTTCATCCAGACCGGAATAAGGTCTCTTCTTCTTTTTGCGGGTAAGGATTGTAAAGCACTTAAATCCATTTCTTGTTTTTTTTGGTAAAGATAGTGCTATTTTCCGTTAAACGACTTAGAGGCTAATTCAGAAAGTCTATGAAGCAAATTCGATATACGTAATAGAACAAAATTTATTAATGTATTGTTAATTATCGTACACACAAAAAACTGTGGCAAGAATCCCTATATGGTATTTGGAGATGAGTAGACTTAAATATGGTGATATTTCCAATCTTCGACAAAGAAGATTTAATCAGCATTGGTTATTGTGAATTGAAATTGCCGAATGGTATCTGTAATTTTATCGATTAACTAACCGGATAACTTTTCTGTATTCACCAGAGATGATTTCAGCAATGTATATGCCCGCAGGAATGGAATATCCGATATTGAAATCAGTCCCCGGAGTTATGTTATCAATTCGTTTTATTTCTCTTCCATTAAGCTCGCGAAGACTAATAGAAACTGCATTGAAAATGGCGGAATGAAAAAGCACCTTATACACGCCACTACCCGGATTTGGATAGATTACCGGATCAAAGTAAATCAGATTTCCTTCTTCGAATTCTCGGCAACCAATTATAACCTGTAATGTGCGATTAGTACTGCTGCCACATCCATTATTGGATTTCACTTTGACTATTCCATCCTGAGCTCCATAGTTCAGCGTGATAGTATTCGTGTTTTGGCCATTAATAATTTGTGATCCGGCTGGTACTGTCCATGTATACCCGGATGCGCCTGTTACCGGATTTGTCGAATAAACTACACCAGACTGCATTGCACAAACACTGACAGGCCCAACAATAGTATCCGGCGAAATTGGTTTGCTTCGAATTGTTTGGTTTCTAGATGCGCTTACTCCGCAAACATTTTCAGCCGACACTTTTAGAATTCCGGTTTTAAATTGAGAATTAAAATCTACCGATATGTTTGTTGTACCTTGCCCACTGGATATTATTGCATTCAAAGGTGCTGTCCAGTTGTAGTGTGTAGCCCCTGTACTTGCAGGGATAGAATAGTTAACACCCGTAGTCCCTGCACAAACACCTTCTGTTGGACCAATTATCAAAGCGGGAAAAGCGGGTTTTGATCTTATGGATATACTTTTAAAAGCACTGTTGCCTACACAGTTGTTAGCCGATACTTTTATTGTTCCTGTTGTAAATGTTGACTGAAAATTAACGATGATGGTATTCGTTCCCTGGCCACTCATAATATTAACTGTCGCCGGAACTACCCAGTTATATGCTGTTGCATTTGCTGCTAATGTACATGAATAAACTGCGCCAGTACTACCTGCACATTGTGCAATGTTTCCAGAGATAGATGCCGGCTTAGCAGGTAAACCGGAAAGAATAGTTATGGGTAAACAGGAGGCAATACCGGTACCACAATTATTGGAAGCAGAAACGCATACTGTTCCATTTTGACTGATGCCGGAATAATCAACATTTATTGTAGTGCTTCCTTGTCCAGAGGTGATGAGTGCACCAGCCGGAACCGTCCATGTATAGGAAGTTGCTCCAGCAACCGGATTGATAGAATAAACAGAGCTACCGACAATATTGCATACAGTTGTTGCACCAGTTGGGATATTGGGAGTATCCGGAATATCAGTTGTTGATACTGAAATCATATTCGACACTTGATTGCCACATATTGTTGAAACCAAACAGTCATAATTACCAGCCAATCCTGTTTGATAAGAATCATTAACAGCCCCTGGAATGTCTATACCGTTTCTTCTCCATTGATATGATTGTCCTGGTTGTTGATTAGCCGTAAGGACGACAAATTCTCCCTGACAAAGGTTGGTAGATCCCCCGGCCAATATATTCGCTGTAGGTGCAGCATAAATGGTAATAATATTTGATTTTACGATTGTATCATATCCGGCGGCATTCCCGGCAATCAATGTAGCTGCATATGTTCCAGGCAATGAATATTGAATAATTGGATTTTGTTGAGTTGAGGTAGATGGGTTCCCTCCAGGAAAACTCCAATGCCACGACGTTGGCGTATTTTGACTCTGGTCAGTATACTGTACCGATGTGTTTTGGCATAAAGTACCTTGAGGTATACTAAAGTTTGCGATCGGCGAGGGATAAAGAAATTTTGCAGGCAGATAAGCGTCAATGTTAAAGGTACGTAACCTGGCAGGGACATTGGCTGCGGTGGTATATAATTCGTTTGTAACATAAGCCAGAGAGGAAGAGAAAAATTCTACTCCTTCCACCTGTCCGTATTGCGTTTGCGTGGACAATTCAAATTTCCGTTTGTTACCATTAAATAGAAGATGATTTTTATAATCATACACTAAGCACATTGAGACAGGTTTGTTTCCTGTTCGCAGGTAACCAATTAGTGAGATCACCCCGAATTTCTGTACGGTGGCAGAAGTTACAAGGAATCCTGTATTATATGTTTCGCGGTATTGTGCAACATGCGTCCCAGGTATATTGGGGAGCACATAATGTTTTGTCTGGTTATCAACCCAGTTTTTTGTAAAGAGATGAATGGAGTCATTAAGAAAAATCATTGCTTCACAATCAAAGTTGTTGTTATTCGGAAGCGATGGGAAGGATGTCTGATCTGAATAGGAAAACTGAATAACCGATGAGGTAACGGATGTAGCAGCAGAAGTAAGATCGTTTTTATTGATCCGGTAGATCTTTAAATTCTGCCGGTTACCATTATTATTACCAAAGTCGCCTATAAATAGATGATCTTGTGACGATGTTACATCTTCCCAGTCAACATTTGTGGCATTCGAAATATCTACCGTCTGGAAAATCGTATTAGTTATTGTATCTATTCTGTAAATGTCATTCGGATTGCCTGAGTCGCAGAAGGTCCAGAGTTTGCCGTCAAGAAATGCAATCCCGGAAGTTTCGTTTAACAGAGGTGCGCTAAGGGTAACTTTATCTGTCAATGATAGATTAGTTGTCGGATAGTTACAAGACCCATCATTTATTGTTGCTGCCGGATTGTAGTTAGTACCCTGCGGATCAGTACATCCACTGATTTGTGCGCTGGAGACAGTTGTGTTGAGAATGAAGACGGAAATTAAAAATAGGTGGCGGAGAGCTATCATTATAATCGTTGTAATTTGTTGCAACATATCAAAATATATTGATAAATGGAAGAATAATTTTAGTGAAACGTGGTTTTTAAACAATGAAATGTATGAGTATTCAGATTATTCAACACTCTCTTGTGCGAAAAAGACTTCATAGATTGAAATACCGGAGATGGTTTAACCCCGAGGTGTGAAAGTAATCTTGTCAGGCCTCGCTACGAAAAAACAAGGATTGATGTAAACAACTGGAAGAATAAAGGATTCTGTAATTATTCCTCAGGAGGTACTTTAATCAATGTTTTTTACTTCAATAAAAGTACGGGCATAAAAATCAAAAGCGAACAGACTTCCCTTTCCTTCAAACCCCCGGTATACACAACCACCGTCAAGGTTCAATGGACTTTCAAATTTCTGTGACAGTAGCAGATCGCGGGGAATAGGAGTATGTCCATGTACCAGGATTCTCCCTTGCAGATAATTTTTTTCATCGTTGAAATTCCTCGACCACATCATTGACATTTTATCCTGAAGCGGATCTTCTGCCTCACAATTCAATCCTGCGTGTACCAATAAGAAATCATCCGTTTCATAGTAAAACAAGGTGTTCAGAAAAAAATGCCCGTACTTCGCCGGAATCTCCTTCACAGATTCAACCCCAAAACTATTCAGCGTTTTATCTCCTCCATTTCGCAGCCACATGCGTTCCACCCCAGGACTATTTACCGATTCGATCAGTAGTTGCTCGTGGTTTCCTCTCAATGTAAACACTTGCATCCCGGCTTCGCGCAACTCAAGAATAAAATCAATCACTCCCTTACTATCCGGTCCGCGGTCAATATAATCGCCGAGCAAATAAAGGACATCTTCCTGCTTGAGTTGAATTTCTTCAATAACCATCTTACGGAATGTTTTTGCACATCCGTGAATGTCACCAATGATGAAAGTGCGGGTTGTAGACATGTATTGATGTTTTATATTGAGGATAAAGTGAAGTCTATATTTATTGACTCTACAAAATTAATAAGATGGGAATTTGCGTCTATTAGTATTATAGCATCTTAGTATATAATAAAACGAATAAAGTTCTAACGATACGATTTTGTTGAAATTCATCTGGTGGAACTAATGAAAGAAATGGCGTCCCGGTTATGGAAATGGCTATAAAAATAACGGGGACCCTGGAGAAGTCCCCGTTTTTTGTTAAAGCAGAAAAGGGTGGAAGGATCTAAATGTTTTTTATTTTAAGTTTTGGCTTTCAGTCAGCAGGGAAACCCCCGCTAGTGTGACTTTTAAAGGATTCATTAAGAACGGATAGCGATCTTCGATTAGGTACCCCCAAAGAAACGGTAAAAATTGCCCCATGTTTCGGTTAGAAATAACCCCCCGCACCCCCGTGTTTCTAGGGGGCTATAATTAGGGGGGTCAGGGGGGCTCAAACTGGGGGGACATTTATTTGAATCATTTACGATATTTGTACAATATCTATCATATATGTCTACCACAAAAACAGCCATCGAATACAAGGAATACGGAAGATTAATAGGTAGCCGCTACAGCTACTTTGAAATTACCACTGCCGGTGTAATCCACCCCCCCCTGTTTATTGACCCGATGATCACTGCAAGGGATCTTTCTGCCCTTTATGTAGACAGTATTGCTAACGGCAATGCAGGAATCCGCTTCTACCCCGGCCTTACGGACGATAACCGGATGGTGTTTATCATGTGCGAAGTGAATGCTGAAGATACCTCCGAGGAAACGAACTATCGAATTTTCGATCGTCAGCTTTATATCGGAACAGGTACCTCCTTACCCCCGATTGAACCCGGCGCGGGTGCTGCGGAAAACCTGCATATTAATTACCTGTCGAATGTGAAGGTGGAAGGTTGGACACAACCCCCAATTGGAGGCAGTGATGCGCGTATCCGCAAATCAAGATATTACCAGTGGGAAAATATTCGCGAGTTTATAGAAGAAAATATTCTAGGTGCCGATATGAATAATCCGGCAACTATGGGTGGACATATAATCAAAATTGAAAATGCATATGTCCCCGATTATTTGATTGATACATTCAACGCCCGCAACCCTCAGACGAATCCTGAATACCAACGTGGGTTTACTGCAGTCTTCACCCTGAAAGATCAATTCGGAGTGAAATTAATCGATCCGGATAAGTCCTATGATGGCAGTGCAGATAAGGTGTATGAAAGGTTAAGTTTGGAGGTCGCTGTAGCTTGCCCGCCAATTTGCGGAAGATTAAACCCATAAGATTAAATACTATATTTACCATCGGTAAATATGGATTTACAATTCTTCGTTGATGTGTTCTTACGAAGGCCATGGCTGCACTCGACTGCTTATGGCTTTTTAATAACCGCTGCATTTTTTTATAAAAAACTAAATATTTCAGGTCGTTCCTTAGTGCATATTGTTGGAATTTACGGAATTCATACCTTGGTATGTAGTCATTTATCCATTTCAAAGATTGAAACAAGCTGGACTTTCAATCTGATTTGCATGCCATTAACATGGATGATTGTCAAGCTTCTTACCGATAATTTATCTGATAAGAAGTTTATAAAATTATTTAGGTACATAACGATAATATGTATTAGTGTTCATATTTTAAATATCAGCTTTTTTCAAGGAATCAGATACATCGCAACATACTCGTATTTGACCTTGCAGGCGGTAAATGCCATAGTCGCATTCTATTATTTAAAAGATCAGATGGATAGTTCGGATCGTCACCCATCCTTAAATGTTCTTAATTGGTTTGCTGCGGCAACACTTATAGATCACATAACCTCTATTCCAATTACAGCCACATTATCTCAAGATATGATTGGGTTCGCGGATAGAAGATATGCAAGTTTTTTATTTAGTATTATGTCTTTCGTTTACGGTTGCTGGTACCTGATTATCAGCGCAGGAATTATATGGAACAAAACGGCTCTCAGTTCGCGATTTTTGTCGCGATCATCACCGTAGTGCTGTTACTCCTGCTGATGTTATTATTTAACTTATTACTCAGCAGTCGGAACAGGCGGCTTCGGCATCAAAGTGAAGTGCAGCAGATGCAACTCCATTTCCGGGAGGAGATGAATAGCATTCGTATGGATGTGGCGGAGCAAACCCTGAAGGAGGTGGCGCGTGATTTACATGACGAAGTGGGACAGTTGCTGACCTTTAGTATTCTGCAGATCGGTAACCTTCGGAAAACACCGGAAGAAAAGCAGGAGTCGATGATGCTGGAGGTACAGGCGAGTGTGAAGGATGCATTGGATTCAGTGCGTAGTATCTCCAGGGGATTGAGTCCCGATATTGTAAATGCGATTGGCCTGAAAGCTTCTATCGAACAGTTAATTGACCGTGCAACGCGCCGTACCGGATTACCGATACATTTTAACTGGTCGGAAAACTTGAAAATCATTCAGTCTTCTACCAAGGTGGTTACATTTCACATGATTCGTGAATGTCTGACCAACACGATTCGTCATGCTGAAGCGAAGAATGCCTGGATATCCTTCAAAGAGGATGGGGAGATGATTTCGATGGTGTTCGAAGATGATGGGAAGGGCTTTTTGGATGACGAAAGCAGGTCAACCTCGATGGGTCTGATCAGTATGAAGCAACGGGCTCAACTGGTCAAAGGGAATTTGGTTATCGCAAGTCGTAACGGTGGCGGCAGTACGATAACTTTTACTTTCCCGAATAATCAAATGGAATTATAGTAAATTCACCGCGTGCATACCGCAAGGATGCAATCCGCATTCATTGTTTATTCTAATTGAAGCCTCTCTATGAAAATTAACATCTCCCTTGCCGATGATCACCAACTGGTACGTAAAGGAATTCGTTTACTGCTGGAAAATATTAATGGTTTTACGGTGCTGTCGGAAGCAGCCAACGGTAAAGAACTGGTTGAACAGATTGAGCTACGCGAACAAAATGGCGATATGCCTGATATTGTGTTAATCGATGTGAATATGCCGATTATGGATGGCGGAGAGGCGGTGAAAATTTTGCGTGATAAATATGCGGATCTGAAAATTGTTGCCTTGAGCGTGAATGATGAGCTGGAGACCATCCGCAATATGATTCGGAAAGGAGCGAATGCCTATCTCTTCAAGGATTCTACACCTGAGATGTTCGAGAAGGTCTTGAAGGAAGTACATGAAAACGGATTTTACTATAGCGCAGAGGTGGTGAAAAGTCTCACCATGAATGAAAAATCGGCCGAGTCACAACATATGCGTGACCACTACATGCGACTCTTATCTACGCTGAGTGCACGCGAAAAGGAGTTCGTGATATTGTGCTGCAGTGAAAAAACCTACAAACAAATCGGCGACGATATGGGCGTGAGTCAGCATACTGTTCATGGATACCGCGAAAGCGTTTTCTATAAATTGGAAATTAAAACCCGTACCGGACTCGTAATTTTCGCATTGACTACAGGAATGGTGAAGCTGTAAAGTCAGTTTATCGCCCAACCTTTTGTATTCTTACTGACCATTTATCAGCCAAATTAGCCGGTTTCTACGAAGAGGATTGGTTCTTTCGCTATTTTTGTAGCGGACAGATCCTATCTCTCGTCTATGAAATTCCCCCTGAAAAATGTCAGTTCGTACCCGTTTCGCCCCTTCTCCTACCGGACCCCTTCACATGGGAGGTGTTCGTACCGCCTTATATGCTTATCTATTTGCAAAGCAACAAAATGGTCAGTTCCTTCTTCGGATTGAAGATACCGATCAGAACCGCTATGTGCCGGGTGCGGAAGAATATATCATTGAAGCCCTGCGCTGGTGTGGAATAATTCCGGATGAAGGCGTTGGCTTTGGTGGACCTCATACTCCTTATCGCCAGAGTGAACGAAAAGAAAAGGGTTTTTATATTCAATACGCCACTCAGTTGCTTGAACAGGGGAATGCGTATTATGCTTTTGATCGCCCGGAAGATCTCGACCTGGCCCGGAAAAATGCAGAGGAGAACGGAGTGCAGGGGTGGCAATATGATGCACAAACCCGCATGGGAATGCGCAACTCACTTACATTGCCTTCGCAGGAAGTTCAACACCTGCTGGACCAGGGTACGCCCTATGTGATTCGCCTGAAAGTTATTCCCGGAAACACACTAACGTTTACGGATATGATAAGAGGCGAGGTTAGCTTCGACAGTTCTCTTGTTGATGATAAAGTATTGATTAAAGCAGATGGTATGCCGACGTATCACCTTGCGCATATCGTTGATGATATTATGATGGGAATCACCCACGCTATCCGTGGAGAAGAATGGTTACCCTCTGCACCAGCACATATTCTTATTTATCAATATCTCGGTACTCCGATGCCGTTATACGCCCATCTCCCTTTATTGCTGAAGCCGGAGGGAAATGGTAAGCTCAGTAAACGTGATGGAGATCGTCTTGGATTTCCTGTTTTCCCTTTGCAATGGAAAGATCCTGCCAGCGGAGAAATCTCTTCCGGTTACAGAGAGAAAGGTTATTACCCGGAGGCTTTCGTGAATATGCTTGCTTTCCTTGGATGGAATCCGGGTACTGAGCAGGAAATATTTACAATGGAAGAATTGATTCAGGCTTTTTCTTTCGAACGGGTGCAAAAGGCAGGTGCTCGTTTCGACCCTGATAAAGCAAAGTGGTTTAATGAACAACAACTGCGCGCGCAGAAGGATGAAGAACTGGGCGCAAGGTTTGCCGTCGTATTGAAGGAAAAAATCGGCGCAGACCATCCTTCAGCGTCTCCCGCATTCGCTACGGGTGCAGTAAAATTGCTCAAGGATCGTGTGCAGTTTGAACATGATTTTTATGAGACCGGGAAATACCTCTTTGAAGCGCCGGAGTCGTACGATGAAAAAGTTATCGCCAAGCGTTGGAATGACAAGGCAAAGACCTTTTTCCTGGCATTGCCTGATCAGCTTTCAGGTGTCGCCGGCTACACTGCTGAAGAGACAAAATCTGCCTTTGAACAACTGGCAATAAGTCTGGGACTCAAGCCCGGAGATGTACTGCAGTTGTTCCGGGTAATTGTAAGCGGACACGGAAGTGGTATCGATCTCTTCGGTATGGTGGAGTTGCTGGGTAAACAAGAGGTCAACTCCCGCATTCAACGGGCTCTGGATCGATTGTAAGAAGATTTTTAAAACAATACCTCGGAGCTTCACTGCTTTCTCCGCTTCAACAGGAAAGCATAACAAATCGTAACCCTCAGCGCCAATCTGCGGCCAATTCCCATTATCTTTGCAGTATGTCAGTAGAAAAAGGCCCCAATTTCCTCGAAGAGATTATATCTGAGGATGTAAAAAACGGTAAACATGGTGGACGGGTATTAACCCGATTCCCGCCGGAACCGAATGGTTATCTGCATATCGGTCATAGTAAATCGATATGTGTGAACTTTGGATTGGCACAGCAGTTTGGTGGTAAAACCAATTTACGTTTCGACGATACAAATCCGGAGAAGGAAGAGACGGAGTATGTGGATAGTATCAAGGCTGATATCAAGTGGCTTGGATTTGAGTGGGCCAATGAGTTATATGCTTCCGACTATTTCCCACAACTGTATGCGTTTGCTCAATCGTTGATTCGTAAAGGATTGGCATATGTAGACGACAGCAGCGCAGAGGAAATTGCCGCCATGAAGGGAACACCGACAGAACCGGGAAAGGAAAGTCCATTCCGTAGTCGTACCGTGGATGAAAACATGGAGCTGTTTGAACGGATGCGTAAAGGAGAGTTTCGTGACGGGGAGAAAGTACTGAGAGCGAAAATTGATATGACTTCGCCCAATATGCATTTCCGCGATCCGATTATTTACCGGATTAAACATACGGCGCATCATCGTACCGGCAACGAATGGTGTATCTATCCCATGTATGATTTTGCACATGGACAAAGTGATGCTATTGAAAATATAACGCACTCGATCTGCACACTTGAATTCGAAGTACATCGTCCCTTATACGAATGGTTCATACAGCAACTCGAACTCTTCCCGAGTCATCAGTATGAGTTTGCACGACTCAACCTGAATTATACGGTGATGAGTAAACGTAAACTTTTACAACTCGTCAAAGAGGGACATGTGAGTGGATGGGATGATCCACGGATGCCAACCATCAGCGCTTTGCGTCGCCGAGGTTTCACGCCGGAGAGTATTCGCAATTTTGCAGAACGGGTTGGTGTAGCCAGAAGAGAAAATATTATTGACGTAGGATTTCTGGAATTCTGTGTAAGGGAAGATCTGAATAAACGCGCTACACGGGTGATGGCGGTACTGGATCCGGTGAAACTCGTTATTGAAAACTATCCGGAAGGTCAGACAGAAATGCTGACAACAGAAAACAATACCGAAGCAGAAGATGCGGGTACCCGTGAA
Organism: Bacteroidia bacterium; assembly: GCA_017995075.1. Classification (GTDB taxonomy): domain Bacteria; phylum Bacteroidota; class Bacteroidia; order AKYH767-A; family OLB10; genus JAJTFW01. Next base: position 43,923 of record JAGOJO010000008.1, read on the forward strand.
ATTCCGTTCAGCCGTGAATTATTTATTGAGCGTGAAGATTTCATGGAAGAACCACCAAAGAAATTTTTCAGACTTGGTCCGGGGAAACTCGTACGATTGAAAAGTGCGTTTATTGTAGAATGTACCGGATTTGAGAAAGATGCAAGCGGTGAAATTTCGGTAATCCATTGCCGTTACTATCCTGAAAGTAAAAGCGGACAGGATACAAGTGGATTATCGCCAAAGGGTGTTATTCATTGGGTGAGCGCTCCTCATGCGGTCAAGGCAGAAGTGCGTTTATACGACCGCCTTTTCAAGGTGGAAGACCCATCATCCGAAGAAGGTGATTTCAAAGAGTATATTAACCCCGACAGTCTGCATATCACAACCAATGCCATGGTAGAACCATCACTAAAGGATGCGAAGCCCGGACACTTCTTTCAGTTTATGCGCAAAGGATATTTCGTTCCTGACCCTGACGGAACCTCAGAAAATCCGGTGTTTAACAGAACCGTTGGACTAAAGGACAGTTTCACAAAGGCTGCTCCATCATCATAGAAGAACCCTTTCGTGCTGTTGAGTAATCGGACAACACGAAAGGGTTTTGGCATAAAGATTGCTTCTTTCAGCGCCCATGCTTCACCGAATCCACCGTTTATTTTTATGTGTGCTTTTTATTTTTTCGTGTACACGAGCAGATGCCCAATACGATGACACTTTGAACTATTATACCTGGGGAGCCTATTACTATGAGCCGGTAGAAGAGGTACAAATGGTGGAGATCGTTTTTGGCGTTGCAGATTTCAGACAGGAGATGGAGCGTCATCGAAGGAACACATTTTTTGAAATGCCTGATCCTAATCCTGTAGCCTATCTCTTCAGGGATATGAAGGGAAATATTTTAAGAAGCTATAATTTATTCGGGTATGATGTAAAGGACTTTGAACTGAAAGCCCCGGGGACGATTCCAGCCAAAGAATTGCGGAAACATAATTCGGAAAGGTATCTCTGGATCAACAATTGTTTCCGTTCGAAGAAGCCTTTAGGCAGAAGTATGTGGGTGTTTCGATATGCCGATGTTGATCAGAGCAATCAAACATTTGGACTCATAGACCAACAAGGACGTCCCATAGTTTTTCCGCAATACACGAATATTATCTCTGTATGGGAAAGGACAATTTCAGGAGTAAAAAAAGGTGATCGGTGGGGTGGAATTGACATGTATGGTAATGAAATTGTGGACTTCAAATATGATACTGCAAGTGTTTCAAGTATAGGTAAAGGTGTTTTGATGATGACCCGCAACAACAAGGTGGATTATTATGATCATACAGGAACCAAACTCAATGCAAAGCCTTATGATTTTGGAGAAACTTTCTGGAGCAGAAGAGCCCGGGTGCAACGAAATGGTAAGTATGGATTCATCGATAGTACCGGTGCGGAAGTTGTGCCGCTTATTTATGATTATGCGGAAACATTTTATTATAATGTAGCTATCGTAAAGCTGAACGGAAAATTCGGGCTGGTTGATAATATGGGAGCATTGCACACTGAATTAATCTATGATCAGATCACCGATATTTATGATGAAGAAAAAATGGTAACAGTTGGATATAGGGCTCGCATAGGAGAGAACTGGTATCTTTACAACCGGGATGGGAAGCCGATGGAATCTACATTGGAGAAATAATCGCTATTTAGAAACAGAGAGTCAATACAGTTTCAGGAATACATATTGTCAAATATACGTTCTGTTATATTACATTCATGCAGATTTAAATCAGGGTCTTCATCACGTGATTAAACACAGGAATTATACTTCAAATAATAAACCCCAGCAAGCATCTTACTTTATGTTACGAATAGTAATTCTCTTCCTTCTCACATTCCTTTTTTATTCATCGAATGCACAAGAACGTATACCATCTAACTATAAACTTCCCAATGAAGAAATAGTAATGGCGATTCAGATGAATGATGGAAAAATAATGACACTGTGTAAGGACACAGCAGAGAATTACCTTCTTTACCGGTTTGGAACACCACAGCGGGTTGAACTGGAGTATCCATCCAAAGAAAAGTCCAGCTGGGAACGATTCACCTACTCTTTTTATTTACGTGGAGGAGGTGCCGAAAATGCCGGGCTCGACCTCAATTACGTTTATTTTGAACGGGAAGGATACCGATATATCATATACGATACTTACGACGCCACCGAAAATCAATCAGAGCAAGGAATAAAGGTCGAAAATTTGAAAACAGGTGAAATAAAAGTGCTTTCAGGTAAAAAGATGAAAATTGGTTCATCTTTAATTGATTTCCGCGACAATACATTAATACAAAAATCTGATAAAACGTTTGATTAATCGGATATTTTTCTACTTTAGTTCTCCCAACCTATATCCAGTTTACTATGAATTCAGTCCTAAGAAACATTCTTGCCGTAATTGCCGGTGCAATTGTGGGAGGTGTCGTTAACGGTTTTATCATTGGTATCAGTGGTAAAATTATTCCACCACCTGCCGGAGCTGATTTAACCACCATGGAAGGCCTGAAAGCCTCTATGCATTTATTCACTCCGATTAATTTTCTGATGCCATGGCTCGCTCATGCAATTGGTACTTTTGTTGGTGCCATCATTGCCGCGCTAATAGCTGTTGGAAATAAAATGCGTGCAGCAATGATAGTTTCTGTCTTGTTTTTAATTGGCGGAATTATCAATGTATATATGTTGCCGGCGCCAATGTGGTTCAATGCAACCGACCTCTTGCTTGCGTATCTTCCTATGGGGTATCTCGGAGGGAAATTAATGGCAGGCAGGAAATAACCCGCCCAATCAGTTTTATTTCATCTGTTTAAATCTGCTGTAACACAGCGGGGTTGTTCTTATGTCGTACTGAAAGGGGAAACTGTTAATGACGGACAATAAACTTTCCGCTTAACTGCTCATTTCCATTTTGAACTATGATCCAATACAACCCTTCGTACCATGAACTGAGATTCATAAAAGTGACCCGCTCGTTTACAGTCAACTTTTCCTGAAGCTTTCCATCGGTGCTGTACAACATTACAATTGACTCACCTGTGAAAGAATCAGGGAATTTTATCGTCAGAGTTTCTGAAGCAGGATTAGGATAAAGCAGTAAAGAAGATTTAACAGGAGAATCAGGCAGTGCTGAAGTAGAAGAATGAAGACGAGCTGTAAATCCCCGCCGTATATTGAATCCGGCATTACCGGTGCCAGCCAGGAATAAATCACCTGCAGCCTCGTCGATTGCATTTACCTCAGGGTTAAGAATACTGGGCAGAATCAGTTGTTGATCTGTTATGCGTTGCCCATTCAAATTATACTGATATAGCCACGGAATTCCTTTTGTTGTAACAAATGTCAGTCGATTATTTTCAAGGTGGAGGAAGTCTTTATTGCGCCCATAGAGATTAGAAAAGCCACGTGCAGTATCGTTCCATAAAATAATTCCGTTTGAATCGATGGCCGTAATTAAACTGTATCCCGGACTACTGCTATTTATACTTAACGTATAAATATTTCCATTGCTATCGGTTTTTATATTCACTACTGACGTTAAGGCAGTACTTAGTCCAGGAAAGGAGATGGTTCTGGTCCATAATGTATCGCCCAATGCATTCACTTTTACCAATCCTGCAAACTGATTTATCCTCCCACCTGCAATCGCATTTCCAATATGATCAACAGCCAGCTGAGTATGGTATTCTTCTAAACTAACCGGTAGTGTTGTCTGCCAAAGATAATTTCCGGAAGTATCACCATAAATCAATGATCCAAAACCTGTAAAATTGAATACCAGCTGATAGAAGCCGGTATCGCCACACATTTCTATTCCTCTTGCTATTGCAGAATTCCAGCCTGTAAGCAGCGGATAACTACTCAGCCATCTGTAATTACCACCCACATCGAATCGCCCTGCAGCAGCGTTGAAAGCGTTATTAACCTTGATTTGTCCAGAGAGATACACATTACCTACTCCATCTATAGCGACATCATCCAGATCATCGCCGGTTGCAAACCCCGGAGCATTGAGAATACCGCCTGAGATACTGTCACCCAGGGCATCAAGTTCGGTATAAACCATATTGTTCGTTCCGGAATTATCCTCATATTCTCCGGCATAAATAATATTCCCTGACGGAAGTGGAAGCAGGCGGTAACTATAGTTAAAATTAAAACCATTCATTGTTTTTCTCCATCGTTGCTGACCATTGGCATCGTATGAAAGATACACCGGACTCTGATCCTGCAATGTGTCAATGGTTCCATTAACATAAGATATTCCGTTAGAATCAACAAATAAATCCTCAATCCTGCTATAACCTGTAACAGGAGAATCACATTCTGCTGCTACCCAAAGGGCGGTAAATTGGGCATTTGATGATAACGAAATTAGTAGTAAGAAAGTGAGAAGCTTGAATTTCATATGGAGGAGGCTTAAAGCAAATTTAAAATTATAATTTGACTTTCCAACAGATTTTTAATAGACTGGCAATTGGCTATGATGTGAAACCTTCATCAACCCATATGTTCTGGAAAGGTATTTGGAAATATTGAAAGAAGATGTTGACAGGAAGATTATATAAAAAAAGGCTGCCTCCTATAGGGAGACAGCCAGACAAAGCAATAAAAGTTAACCTATTTATCGTCTACAGTTAAACCTTTGAGCGCTTTCCCCAATTCATCCATATCATAATTGAACTCGGTTTTAAAAGCAGTCCAGTTATTTTTTGCTTCAGGTTTATACGAATCCAGTTTCTCCTTCAGACTATCATTCTTTTGCTGAAGGTAAGTTACCTGTGTTTTGTAGTCGTTTTTAAGCTCCTTTCGTTCTGCCGACCCCTTCGTTTTGAGTTCTTCAATTTTCTTTTTGTTTTCCTCAATTTTCATTTCTGATTCCTGGCGAAACTTTGTTACTTCCGCTTCATAGCGTAGCTGAGCCTCATTCAACTCTTTATTTGCCTGATCAACCTTTTCTTCAGCGCTTTTAACTTCCTGAGAAGAGGCATTACAGCTGAATAAAAGTGAAATGGAAACGATGGAGGCCATTAACGACCTTTTACTTAAATTTTTCATTTAATTAATTTTTAGTTAAAAACAATTTCTAAAAGGGTGATCTAAAAGATCAGCATTTCTATCTACGCCAATACTAAAGCGCGGCGATTATTTTAGTAAGCTCATCCTTTGTTTTACCCAATTTGATCTGCAGTCGGCCCATCATCTCATCTTTTTTACCTTCTGCGAACATTAGATCGTCGTCAGTAAGTACAGAGAATTTTTGTTTCAATTTACCCTTCTGCTCATTCCAGTTACCTTTAATTTCTGTGGTGTTCATGGTCATTTGTTTTAGTGTTGTTTCCGCATGCGGCGAATCGCAAAAGAACCATTGTTCTCATCTTTCAAAAGTACATACAACATCATGTCTGGTTGTTACATACATATTGGGAAGATTTGTATAATTAGATAAATACTTAACAGTAAGTGAAGCATCTGCGAATGGAGCCAGTGGGCTGTTCGTTGTAAGGTCAACTAAATTTTTGTATTCTGTGTATGTGTGCTCAAACAAAAAGGCTGCCCTATCCGGAGCAGCCTTGTTATGTTAAGCATAACATAAATTATAGGTTATCTAGAATCGCACGGATAAGCCCATATAAATCGCATTCGTACGGATATGTGAACGGTCCAGTACGTAATAATTGTTGGTTGTTTGAGTTTTACTGTTGTCGCTGATGTCTAATAACCCGAATACGCCCCTATAGCCAAGTCCAAGACGAACCGTTCTGGCAGAGTTTAAACCAAAATCTACTCCTGCTCCGTATACTAAACCGAAGTCTCCTTTTTTGATAGACAATACCGGATTTGGACTGGTCGACTGCCCGGCATCAGTTGTTTCGATTTTAGCGCCGGCACTTACACCTATTTGTGGCCCGGCTACAAGATTCAGATTGATCATTTTTGATACACCGGTATTGAGTGATAGTAATAGCGGTATGTTAAAGTATTTCAGCGTAATTTTATGATCAACGTCCTTTTCCTTGAATTTTTGAGTGATGTTACTATAGATACACTCAAATTGCGCGCCAACATGTTCGGTAATATTGAAGGCGACTAAGGCGCCAACGCCATATCCCATATTCACCGAACCACGGGTTGTGCCTCCATCAGATGTATGTAGATCGAGAGCGGTAAATGTGGGCATAAACCTTAAGCCGAATTCAAAAACTTTATGGTTATCATCAGTATCTGTGCTTTGACCCTTCGCCTGACTTATTACTACTGTAGAAGTAATAAATAATAACGTCCAAAATCTTATTTTAAAATTTGAAACTTTCATAATTCTGTTTTTAATAATGTAAGATGCAAAGGTGAATGCAATATAGGCAAAAAGTATTATATTATTATCTTTTACAATTACACATATCGTATCTGCCATACGTATTCCAAGTATAACTGTAGTTTCAATATTCGTTATTAATGTTTCAATTTTATGACTCAACCTATAATTATTAGGGTTTCTGCTATTATTTTCACGAATTATCAAGAATTATCATTTACGTTTGGTTCGTTCTGTCATATATATTCAGGGTTATTCAAATTCTGGACTTTTTATATCTACTTTTGCATTGTACCAATATCGTTTTCAATGAAGTTATTTATTCAGAATATGGTCAGTCTACGCTGTAAAATGCTGGTGCGTTCCGAATTGGAGAAGCTGGGATTAAAAGTACTAAGTGTTGAGCTGGGTGAAATACAAATTGCAGAGGAATTAACAGAAAGTGACAGGGAGTTGTTAAGTGACAGACTTCATTCATCCGGGCTGGAGTTAATGGAAGATAAAGTAGCGATGATTATTGAGAAGATTAAAAATATCATTGTTGAGATGGTTCATTATTCCGACGAGCCAATTAAAGAGAACTTTTCGGATTTTCTGAGTAATTTGATGAAAAAGGATTATCATCAACTTTCGGTATTATTTTCAAAAACAAAGGGTATTACAATCGAACATTTTATCATAATTCACAGGATTGAAAGAGTAAAGGAATTGATCATCTATGATGAACTAACCATCTCTGAAATAGCCTGGAAGTTGAATTATAGCAGTGTTTCACATCTTAGTTCACAATTTAAAAAAGTTACCGGATTAAGTCCGACCGAGTTCAAAAATCTTCTTAGTAGACGAAGGAATACTTTAGAGAGTTTGTAGTTTTAATTATAAAGTGGTCTGTTTCAGATTTAATTTTGATACTATAAATCAGAATTTTGTAACGATTCTCCGCTATATAAGTAGCAACTTTGTTGATAGATATTCCAATCCGAATTCATTACTTGTCAGGAATTGCAATAGAACTGTTAGATAGCTTGAACGTTCATAGTGGTTGCACTAGCAATTGACGGTTACTTAACTTCTATCTTAAGCCGTCTTAACACCTTGTTTCCGGTTGGGATTTACGGTTTGAAATTTATTCTCTCGCATATCACTGAAAGATTTAATCAAAAGAAATGAATAATAAAGAACTGGTAAAGTCAAAAGCACACATAATTGTTGAAATCATTGAATATGTACCAAATGCTGTGGTAAGTAAAACAATTATTAAAAAAATAACGGGAAATATAACTGTATCTTCCTTCGATAGTGGAGAGGAATTAAGTGAGAAATCATCCCCATTCGATACGTATGTTCAAATAATTGATGGTGCTGCATAGATTACAGTGGATGACAAAAAGGTAATGTTGGAACTGGGCCAGGGAATGATTATTCCTGCACATTCCAAACATAGTTTCAACGCTCAGGAGCAGTTTAAAATGATTACTACTGTTATTAAAAGCGGTTATGAAATAGAATAAAATTAAATAGAAAGATATGTCAAAAGAAAATCAAAATAAAAAGAAATCTGATAAAACATCACCACAGAAAACTGCAAAACAGAAAAGAATAGATAAGGTGACGAAAAGAATTGCGAAACATCAAAGCGATAAGCTATCTACAGATTAAATCCGATGATAGAAGTCAATAAATTGGGAATACTATTGTCCAAATCAGACTTACCATTTGAGTGTGATGGCGTATTAAACCCCGGTGTAATAAAGGAAGATAATAAGATTCATTTGTTTTACAGAGCAGTTACAAAGAATAATTATTCAACGATTGGTTATTGTTTGCTCGCCGGTCCGAATGAAGTGGAAATCAGGAACAGCTTACCGTTACTTTATCCGCAGTTCGATTATGAAGAGCAGGGAATGGAAGATCCCCGAGTAGTAAAGATTGAAGAAACTTATTATCTGACATATACCGCGTATGATGGTGTTAATGCATTAGGTGCATTGGCTACCAGCGTTGATCTGGTGAATTGGACAAAGGTAGGCCTTGTGGCTCCTTGTTTGACTTTTGAGGAGTTCAAACGGTTTATTGAAATGCGCCATGTGATCAGTGAGAAGTATATTCGATACAATGTAGGTAAACTTGTACATCATAAGAAAGATAAAAAGGTGTATGTATGGGATAAGAACATGGTTTTATTCCCAAGGAAGATAGATGGAAAATTTTGTTTTCTGCACCGAATCAAACCGGATATTCAACTCGTGGTGTCGGTGGGAAAGTTGGATGAGTTGACACCGGCATTTTGGGACGACTATTTTATGCATTTTGATGAACATATTGTTTTGTCTCCCCGTTTTGATCACGAAGTTAGTTATATAGGAAGCGGTTGTCCGCCGATTGAAACTGGACGCGGCTGGTTAATGATTTATCATGGAGTACGTGATACAATCGATGGGTATGTTTATTCGGCATGTGCTGCCTTGCTTGATCTTAAGAATCCACGCAAGGAAATTGCCCGTTTACCCTATCCGCTTTTTTTTCCTGAAAAGGATTGGGAGTTGAAAGGTGAAGTTAATAATGTCTGTTTTCCGACAGGTGCGTTAGTAGAGGATGGAATATTGTTTATTTATTACGGAGCAGCAGATGAACGAATAGCTGTCGCTTCAGTTGTGTTAGAAGATCTGGTGGAAGAGTTGTTACAGTATAAAACGGTTATATGTTTATGAGAGAATCTGAGATTACATTTTATACCGATGGTGAAAAAGACGGCTGGCTGGATTCAGGACATCGTAATGTGATTATGGACCGGGCAGGTAGTTTATCATCTGAACAGGATGAGTTATATCCTGAAATTTTATTTATTAGCACTTTTCCTCCTCGGGAATGTGGTATAGCAACCTATACACAGGATTTAATTAGTGCATTAGATAAGCAGTTTGATCAGACATTTACATATTCAGTTTGTGCATTGGAGGATGAAACATCGAATTATTTCTATGAACGCAACCCTAAATATGTCTTAAATACTTCAAAAGTATCTTCTTATACAAAACTTGCATTTCGGGTAAGTCGAAATAGACGTATTCAGTTGATCGTAGTTCAGCATGAGTTTGGATTGTTCAAAAACAGAGATGAATCCTTTTTAAAATTGATTGCCGATGTATCTCAACCGGTAATTGTTGTATTTCATACTGTATTACCGAAGCCGGATCGTCTTTTGCAATCTAATGTAGTTGGTATAGCCCATTTTGCTGCTACAATTGTCGTCATGACAGAGAACGCCAGGCAAATACTAGAGGAAGATTATGGAGTATCTAAGGAGAAAATAATGGTGATACCACATGGTACTCATTTGGTTTCTCCTTTGAATAAGGATGAGTTAAAAGAAAAGTATCATATATCTGGTAGAAAAGTATTGAGCACGTTTGGTTTGCTTAGTAACGGGAAAAATATTGAATCATCGCTCGAAGCATTACCGGCAATTATAAAGGTACATCCAGATGCATTGTTTCTCATTATTGGAAAAACCCACCCAACAATCGTAGAACGGGAAGGTGAACAGTATCGTTCGATGTTGGAAAAAAAGGTGATGGAAATGAAATTGCAGGGGCATGTACTATTCGTAAACAAATATCTGCCGCTTGATGTATTACTTGAATACCTTCAATTAACCGATGTTTATCTGTTTACTTCCAAGGATCGGAATCAGGCTGTTAGCGGCACCTTTTCATACGCGGTAAGTTGCGGATGTCCTGTAATTTCCACACCCATACCTCATACACGTGAAGTACTAAACGATGGAACTGGTATGATTGTGGACTTCGAAGCCCCGGATCAGATTGCAGCAGCAGCCATTTTACTGCTTAATGACGAAGACTTAATGAAATCAATTAGTCTAAATGCTCGACATAAGATGGCGATCACAGCCTGGCAGAACACTGCTATTGCACATGCACTTTTGTTTAAACAGTTAAGCGGCAAAAATGTATCATTAAACTATCGTTTACCGGATATCAACCTGCAACACTTTAAAAATTTGACAACTGAATTTGGAATGTTGCAGTTTTCAAAAATTAACCATCCTGATCCACTTTCAGGATATACGCTAGACGATAATGCCCGGGCACTTATTGCAATATGTATGCATTATCAGATTTATCGGATAACTACAGATTTGCCGCTCATTAAAATATATTTAAATTTTATCAGTCATTGTTTACAACCAAATAGTAAATTTCTTAACTATATGGATAAGGATAAAATATTTACAGAACAGAATGAAGAAAATAATCTGGAAGATGCCAACGGACGTGCTGTTTGGGCTTTGGGTTATTTACTTTCCATGCGTGATTTATTGCCTGTTGAATTGGGAGAAACTGCTGCTTCAATTCTTGAAAGAATTATACCGCAATTGCATTCCATACATTCAACAAGAGCGATGGCATTTTCAATTAAGGGGTTGTATTATCACACCAATCACCTGAATGAAGATATATTAACTGAAATGGCAGACAGGATGGTACAAATGTACAAGCATGAATCGGATGAGGAGTGGAAATGGTTCGAGGGCTATATTACATATGGTAACAGCGTTTTACCGGAGGCATTGCTCTGTGCCTGGGTTGTAACCGGTAATCCTGTTTACGTTGAAATTGCAAAGGAGTCATTTGATTTTCTTCTTTCAAAAACTTTTAACGTAAACAATATGGAGGTTATTTCGAATAATGGATGGCTTCACCGTTCGAATGGACAACAACAACTGGTAACTGGCGGGGAACAGCCCATAGAAGTAGCATACACTATTATGGCACTTGAGAAGTTTCATGCTATTTTTCCTGAGTCGGGTTACCGGAAACTAATGGAGCAGGCGTTTAGCTGGTTTTTAGGGAATAATCAACTCCATCAGATTATTTATAATCCCGCAACGGGAGGATGTTACGATGGACTTGAAAAGAATTATGTAAATCTGAACCAGGGAGCTGAATCTACGATCAGCTATCTGATGTCGAGATTAACGATTCAACGGGCATTGGATGAGGAGCGCCGGTATAGATGGGATGTCTTGAAATCAGAATTGCTGGAAAACAAAGTGGCAATGGTTCATAATCTTTAAAAACCCAGATTAAGTCCTAAAGTCACCCCGCATGTCGCTCGAATTGTCTAACATTACATAATATACAAACTGACAATCATGTTAAATGTTACTGCACTTTTTATTCCGATGTTTCTGTTGATTGTGGTACTGGAGATGATTTTCAGTTATAAGAAGAAGGACAAGAAGTATTCACTCGCAAACACAACTATGAATCTTGCGATAGGTACAATTGATCAAATAGGTGCATTAATTTATTTTCTCGCCTTGTATGTGGTGATGGAGTACGTATATGTACACTTTAGATTTTATCAAACTGATAATTTACTTTTCCAATGGGTAGGAGGATATCTTGCAGTTGATTTTTTAAGTTACTGGTATCACCGACTTTCTCATCGGGTAAATATTTTATGGGCTGGTCATATTACTCATCATAGTTCTGTTTTTTATAATTATTCAAATGGATTCCGTACTTCACTTTTTCAGGGAATTAACCGTATATTATTCTGGGCGTTGCTTCCTTTATTTGGATTTCAACCTTTGATATTAGTGCTTATATTACAGGTATCCGGAATTTATGATTTCATATTGCATACGGAGTATATTCCAAAACTTGGGTTTTTAGAAAAAATCCTGATTACTCCTTCGATGCATCGTGTTCATCATGGTAAAAACCCTTTATACATTGATAAAAACTATGGTTCTACCTTCGTTATCTGGGATAAAATGTTTGGCACCTATCAGGAGGAAACGGAGAAGGTGGAATATGGAGTTACCGGAAATTACGCTGACACCTCTCCATTGCGGGCCATTAGTTGCCATTATCGCTATTTGTGGAATGCGGTTAGTCAAACTGCTGATTGGAAGAATAAAGTACTTTATTTCTTTATGCCACCGGACTGGAAAGTAGTCCCAATTGATGACGGTACACCAAAGAAATATCCTGTAAATGATAACCCAAGGGAATTAATACAATATGCATGGTATCTATTGGGATTTAGTATAGTTGGAATACTTTTATTACTTATTTACATTCATTTTTTGCGATGGTATGAAGTTGGTGTTTTTGCAGCTATTGCTATAACTGCTGTTTCAAGTATGTCGATGATTTTTAACAATACATTTCCGGAAAACTTTGTTAAGATTGAGAAACAAAGAGTAGTTCTTGCGTTAATATTACTTTTGTCAATCATTGTTTTGCATGAGTCACTTTATAATTATGCTCTGTTGTTGTTTCTCTGTGTCACCTACGGGATGATCAGCAGAGTTACTTATTAGCGATTTACTTTATATTTAACAGATCATATTAAGCAAGCGTATTGATTGATTTTGCAGCCGTTTAGTAAGTTTCATGTACGGTGAAGAATATATTACGAGGATTTCTTATTTTTAAACGCTACAAAATCTCATAGAATGTTCTCAGGATTTTCCCTACGTACTCTCTTTATTTGCACATTATCGATCCTTGGTTTTAATAGTGGATCCGCTAACGCTCAAGGCTTCAATTCTAATCCTATTACATGGACTTCCCCCATCGGCGGACATTATGGCGGGTTCGGTGCCTTGCTTGGGTATAACTATTTCTCGAATCTCGTTATCAGTAATGGTTCGTCGCAGGCATGGAATACCGCAGATATTAATGGTGACGGTCTTGTTGATCTTATTGTTACGGCTGAGTATTATGCTCCTTATACTACGGCACTTCAATTCGGTGTCGGAACCAATCCTCATTGGAAAGTTTATTTGGGAAATGGAACGGGTTTCACTACATCAGCTATAACCTGGAGTACTCCTGTTGGGGGTCAATATGCATTTTCAATTGGAAGTTATGGCTATATCGGCACAAGTGGGTTCTCTAACCAGGAACAGGATTCACAAACATGGTCATTAACGGATATGAATAACGATCAGAAGCCGGATCTGGTGATTTATACCAGGTATGTTCCATCCATTAGTAACGATCAGCAGTTCAATGCCGGGACATCCCCATATTGGAAAGTATATTTAAATAATGGAAGTGGTTTCAACGCCTTGCCAATTAACTGGTCAACTCCGGTAGGTGGATCATATCTCTCTTCCGGTGCCAATGTTGGTTATCTCAACGAATCCGGTTATGCCTGTTCAAATAATGCGAACTGTCAATCATGGACGCTTTCGGATTTTACTGGTGATGGAAAACCTGATTTGGTGATTTCTTCTCAACATGATGTGAGTATAGGTGCACCAGTGCAGTTTGGCGTAGGTGTGAGCCCGTATTTTAAAGTGTATGAAAATACAGGCACATCTTTTTCATCAACACCACTAATCTGGAACACTCCGGTTGGCGGAAAATATTCTGTATCCAATGTAAATTATGGATACCAGACTACGATAGGAGTGTCTTACAGTGGAAGTGACAGCAGTCAGAACTGGGCTATAGGTGATGCTGATGGAGATGGACTGAAGGATCTGGTACTCTGTGCGCATTATAATTCAAGTGTCAGTGCGCCTGAACAATTCGGAACTACCGGGTCAAGGCATTGGAGAATACATCGCAATACCGGGTCTGGATTTGACCCGAACATTACCTATTGGTCAACTCCCGACGGAGGAAATTATACGGCTAGTGGACAGGATTTAGGCTTTACATTGCCCCTTGTAAACGGATTGAATTTTTACGACAGCAGCCAGACCTGGACCACTACGGATATAGACGGTGACCATAAACCGGAATTGGTGGTGATGTCGGAATATTTTGCAGTCTATAATTGTTATCGTCAGTTTGGTGTAGGTAGCAATCAGTTCTGGAAAATATACGCAAATAATGATAGTGGATTTGCTGCTACACCTGTCATTTGGAGTACTCCTTCAGGTGGAGCAATCATTAACACAGGTTTTGTCCAGGGTTTTGTGAATGAGGTGGGCTATAGTAATCAGTACTCCGGATCAGATTCCTACAGAATTGCCGATATGAATGGTGATGGTAAGCCAGATTTAACTGTTTTTAGTGAGTACAATACCTCTCAAAGTTATCCTCAGCAATTCGGCGTTCCAACAGCGCCTTACTGGAAGGTGTATTTGAATAATACTGTTCCTTTATCAATAGAGGAAACAGTTATTCAAAACAATAAATTGATCGTCTATCCAAATCCATGTACCGCGTATATTAAATTTAAGACAGTTGAATTGCTTACAGGTGCAACATATCATCTGTTTAATGTAGAGGGGAAATTAATTCGTACTGGTGCAATTGTTGATCTGGAAAACATCATCTGGACTACTGACCTCGCAAGCGGAGTTTATTTTGTACAACTTTCAAATTCTCCATCTGCTGCTACATATTTCATACATGAATAAGTTAGAAGAGCTTCATAATATTTGCTCGAGATTTGAAGAAAGATAAACTAAAATGAGAGGATAGTCTGGCTCAAATTCATCATGCCTTTTTACAACGTTCAATTTGTTTATTGGATGGGTTGCCTGAAATAGCGAACGGATGTCACTCCACAGTCGTTGCATTTTAGTAGGAGAACAAGCATACATTGCGTTTAACTTTTTTCCTTTCAAGTGAGTATTTTTATTTTATAGAACCAGAAGTGTCGGTTTTTAAAGAATCATCTAACCGCTTTTCAATTTCTGCCATTCGGATATTGATCGTATTTATTCTTGCTTCGAGTTCTTTGTTGGTTACAACCAAAAGTTCATTAGCTGAAGCCAATTCCTGTACTGCTTTTACCAGAGGAACAACGAATTCAGCATAACGCACGGCATATGTATCTTTTTCATTTGAAGGTTTTTGAACCCCACTAAAATCATAGCCGGTTTTATCAGCTGCAACTTCCACTTCTTGTGCTACAAAGCCGGTATAGCGAGTTTGTGTTTTAACTTTGAAGTTGTGGTCTGCTGCTATCAAAGAATCAACGTTACCGTTTGGTAATATATGATTGAGATAGGAAATCACATTCAAGTTATAGGATACAGGACGCAATGCCAGAATGAATGGCAGGCCAGGAATATCTTCCTTAATGTCATTTTTAAATCGTCCGTCTGATATTACACTCCAGTTTACTGCGCCGCCAATTGCTGTAACAAGTGCATTCCCGATCTTCACCTGATTGCTTGCGGTCACGACAGCATTGTAGCCAATCGCCGTTGAATTGGAAAAATTGTTGAGATTCGCTTCTGCTAAAGCACCAACAAAAGTACAATTCGAATAAGTTGAACGAATCATACCTGCCTGGTAACCCAATGCAAGATTATTATTTCCGGTATTATTTTGCAATGTATTTGCACCAATGCCTGTATTGTTTGATCCGATAGTATTGGAATACCCGGAAAAGTAACCCAACCCACAATTGTAATTCCCGGTAGTATTTCCGGCTAATGCTGACTCACCAAAAGCTGAATTGAAGTTTCCGATATTATTATTAAACAGGGAGGAATATCCAAATGATGAATTAGAAGCACCGGTTGTATTTAGTTTTAAAGACCAGTTTCCGTAACCGCAATTATAATTTGCTGTATTATTCAGTAACGATTCATATCCGTAAGCACAGTTAAATGTACCTGCAGCTGCAGTAGAGAACATAGCATGGTAGCCGAATACCTGATTGTAATTCCCGCTTAAAGCCGTAGTTAATGCACCAGTCCCAACTGCTGTTGATTGTACTATGCCTGTAGCATTTTGCATAGCATAAGAGCCAATGGCTGTGTTCGAATACGAGTTAGCAGAATTCTGTAGAGTGAAGGATCCTACCGCAGTATTAAATTCCCCATCCAAATTTGAAAAGCCGCTTTTGAATCCGAGATATACATTGTCAAAACCGGAAACAGTATTGTTAAATCCGGATTGGAACCCTAGAAATAAATTACGTCCAGTATAAGGCCCATCTATATTATCAATGTAGCCACTTTTTAAATTATTAATTTTAAATTGAATCGGTTGGTTGTCTGTAGTTCCGATAAAGTTAGCAGGACCATTTCCTGAATTTCCGTTAAGGCTCCATCCACTTACACCATTTCCTATTGATTGCCATGCACTGCCATCGAAGTACATAAATTTATTTCCGGTAATATCGTATACCAATAATCCGGTTGCGGGAGCGACAATGGCAACCCGTTGAGCGCTCGTCAATCTTGGAATCAAAATTCCTTTATCAGTTGATACCATATCCCAAAGCGCCGATGCATGAGGAGTAGGGTTGTTCACACCAATATTTTGTGCTGATAGTGGAGACGTAATGTTTAACAAAACGAATAACAGAAGCAGAGTGCGTGTTTTCATAGTTTACCGATTAGAATACAACGGTAAAAATAATTGCTTCTGTTTCCTGTGAAAATACTACTTAAGTGGTACAATATTTGTCTGCACTATGAAGATTTCCCATATACCTTATTGATCGCTTCCGTTCGCGAGTTAACTTGAAGCTTTTCATAGATATTGTAAACATGTTTTCGTACAGTTTCAATACCGATCTCTTTTCGAGTTGCAATTTCTTTATACATTAACCCCTGCGATAAAAGATCCAATATCTCTCTTTCACGTGCAGTTAACATTTCATTATGTATAGCAGATGTTTTTTTAGAGGCAAAAGAGTCCACTACATATCGGGCAATAGATGCACTCATGGGTGAGCCGCCTTGGGTGATTTCACGTATCGCTGATTTGAGTTGGTCCCCTGAGTTGTTTTTCAATATATAGCCTGTCGCACCATTACAGAGTGCCTGGAAGATGAACCCGGGATTTTCAAATACTGTGCAGACCAGAAATTGGATTTTCGGACGTAATTGCTTGGCAATACCGATGCATTCAATGCCATTTTTACCAGGCATATTAATGTCCATCAATACTACATCGCAATCATAGTTTTCCCATGATTTTAAAAAACTATCACCGTTGGCAAAGGATTTCACAACTTGAAAATCACTTTCACCTGACAAAATACCTTCGGTCATTTCCCGGATTTCTTTATCGTCTTCAACAAGTATTATGCGAATTACTTTCATACTAGAATAACTATATTATATCGACAATTTTCCTTGTGCAATAACACTACATCCATTACCTGGCGAACTTCGGATTTCAAGAACATTTCCGTGCTGTACCATCCGTTGTTTCATATTGAGCAAACCGTTACCTTGCCGGCGATCTTCCGCTTGAGTATCAAAGCCTATTCCATTGTCACGAATTTCTAAATAGAAGTGACGGGAATCTGCTTTGAATATTATATGTACAGTACTCGCTTCACTGTATTTTATGACATTATGTATAGCCTCTTTCAACACAAGATAAATATTTCTTTTGATTTCCGGATGAATCGGCATATTGTTGGTTTCTTTTGGGAACTCGATTACATATTCTATATTGCTGTTTTCAAGTAGCTGTAAGACTGTAGATTTCATATAACCTATAAGACTCCCCAGATGATCATTTTCCGGATGAATTGCCCATACGATTTCTGCAAGCGACGCACTAACATTTCTGGAATATGTCATCACTTTTTCGAGCGCTTCTTTTATTCCCGGATCTGCTATTTTATTTCGTGTAATATCACTTAACATTGTGATTTTCGTCAAACTACTTCCAATATCATCATGAATATCGCGGGCAATCCGTACTCTTATTTGTTGAGCCTCCCGCTGCTTTTCTGTTTCGACTAGTTCTTGTTGAGTTTGTTGGAGTGCCATCAACGTTGATTCAAGAGCTACATTGTTTTCGGATAGGATTTTGCTGTAGCTGTTTCTCTCGCGGTATCGTTGAAAAATGAAGAGGACCAGAAGGAAAAGTAATATTCCAACGGCAATCGAGAAATTCCGGATTTGAACTTGTCTTGTGTGCTCCACAAGAGCATTTATTCGCTCTTTCTCAAATTCAAAATCCATTTGAGCTCGGGTAAGGGATCTGGCTTTAATCAGATTGACGTCTTCTGAGTATTCATTGAAAGAGGAATCAATGGTTTGTAATGCTGCTTCAGGTGATCCCTCAGCTGCAAGGATAAGACTTAGATATTTATGGATATTGAAATCATCTTCCTTGACCTCTGTTTCACGAGCCATATTCATTGATTCAGTCAGGAGATTTCTGGCCTCATTTAATTTTCGATCCTTGAAGTACACAATTGCCTGATAGGTATTGTATGTCATGATGTGCTCGGGAAATTCAAGTTCATGCACCAACTCTTTGGAGATAGATAAGTACTTTCTCGCAGAATCGAACTCCTGAAAATAGACAAATATTTCAATAAGATCAAGTGTAGATCCACTTAAAAGCGGTAAGTAACCTGTTTGATTGTATAGATCATAAGCCTGTTTCTTCCAATAGTAGGAACTATCGTAATTGACTTTCTTGTCGAAGTAGTAAGATCCATAAATAGCCAACGCTCCTCCTATGGCATTCTTGTTTTCAGTGTTCTTTAAAATAGTATATGCTTCCTGAGCATAAGAGAAAGCTTTATCGTAATCTTCCAACTCACGATGGGAAGATGCGATGTAGGATAAAGCTGTTCCGATATTTTGATTACTTTTAATTGCGCGCGCCTTCTCAAGGTATTTATGAAAGTATTTTAATTGTCCCGTGTAATCATCTTTGTCGAAATAAGAAATACCGATGTTTTTGTAAAATATCATTTCATATTTATCCAGTAGAAGTAATTTGTTTTTATCGCGGACAGATGATTTAAATTTCAATGTTTGATTTAATCCAAGATCTGCATACTTCCTCATCGAATCTGATTCACCAAGTTGATAGAATTCCGCACATAGATACCAGATGTCTACCAAATGCATGGAGTCTTTTTTCTGAAAGGTTCCTTTTTGTTGAAAGGTAATTACCCGTGATCTTAGACTGTCGACACTATTACTTTTTCCGTATGCAACATTTATTATCAGGGAAAAGAATATACTTAGAAAAAATATACTTTGATTTGGGAAATAGATGCAAGGCGCAGAAGAAGCTGATTTTTTATTTGTCTCGAGAATATAATACATCTGTATGGATTAGTATAGATGATACTTAAATTGACAAAAATTGTATTGCCGAAAGTTAAGTAAATTATTGACGTAATATTTTAAGTAGATGGCTTTGTCTGGCTTCAGGTGTGATGATTTCGAACATATAATTTCCTGTTTCGAGGGTATTTACGGGTATATGAGCGAGGCCGTTCATTGATTCTCCATGGTTGCATAATACTTTTTTCCCAGCCAGATCATAGATGCAGTATTGAAAAGTATTGCTTTGGGATGTAGTGATGTAAATATCGGTCGAAGCAGGATTTGGAAATAGTAGAAAGCTATTAACTTGGGTGACAGGGCTTACCACGATCGTTTTAGAATAGGAATACTGGCCATCAAAATCTGTTTGTTTCAAACGGTAGTATAGAATATTATTAGGAGCCGTGAAGTCAAATAAATTGTATACTAAAAGTGTAGTTGAATTTCCAGACCCATTCCTGAGACCAATAGTCTCAAATAGAATTCCATCTTCGCTACGCTGCACTTCAAAATAATCATTATTGGTTTCTGTAAGTGTAGTCCATTCACAAATAACTTCGCTTTCAGAATTTCTTCGGGCGCTAAATGAAAGAAGCTCTACCGGCAATGGAGTAGCGTTCATAGTTATTGCCCATGTTTGACCACTTAATACGCCCGGTATAGATGGAAGAACGCCTGGTACCATCACCTGTTGAGCGACTGGATTTGTCTGGCCCAAAAGAGGCATTGACCAGCCGGCATTTAATACATTCCAGGGTTGTGCTCTCATTTGCACATTTCCATTTGCAGCATTTTCACTGGCTGCATAACGGAATATATAATTGCTGGCCCCGGCATTTTCGATATGCCAGAATCGGTCAACTGTATTAGCACTGTTATCTGCTCCACTTGTATTGTTAACATGGTTAATTGTAAATGGTGTAGTAGGATAGGGAGTATTATCTGGTAATGTCTGATATGTGGATATTCGCAGGGAACCTGTTTGAAATCCTGTCGGTGGCGATGTTGTGAACCCAAATGAAATATCTTCGCCCGCAGAATTACCAAATGGAATTGTATGAATACCGGCACCAACATTTACCCACCATACTTTGGCACTATTCGATGTTTCTTCACTGAGAATGTATCCGGTGGTCCGCTGTATCCCACCTATTGCCGGATTAAAAACAGAGAGGGTATTTGATTTGAGGGAAAGGATGGCATTTTTCAGATTTAGTATTCCATTATAGGGTGAGGTAGACCCACCGGTGGACATATCTATATTCATCACTTTTGTACCATTCTGCAGTTGGAGATGGTAGAACGTGGTGGGAAATGCACCTGTAATATGTTGAATATTGCCATCCAACAGAATAGTTCCCTTTGAATTGTTAAACAGGCCGGATCCTGCATTGTTGATCCAGTTTCCCGTGAGGGTGATGGTACCTTCATTTACTAATGTGGTGGTACCTGTTGATTCAATATCTCCGTTAACCGTAAAGATTACCCCGGCGTTAATTGTAATCTGAACATCATTATTCGTCAGCAGTTGTGCTGTACAATTTTGTACGATGATGAAGGAGGAGAAACAGAGAATCCACTTTTTCATGGGATAAAATTATCCTGATTAAAAATCATCTGAAATACTACTTTAGTGGAAGAAAAACATGGTAGACGATCGTTTTTACGCCCTAAAGCGAGTATTTATTGCTATTTTGCCGGATATTTTTATCTTAGCATAGTATAAATCTAATAAAATGCGAACTGTCTGTTTATTGTTATTTCTTTTATTTTCTACCAGTGCTATGTCTCAGACTGCAGCCTATGACTCTCTTGTATTTTTTGCTGAGCAGGATTATCTGAAGGGAAATTATCAGCAAGCAGCGGATAATTATTCGAAAGCATTCATAGAGTTGGGCGGCAAAGGATTACCAACAGATCGATATCATGCAGCTAAATGCTGGGCGTTAGTTCATCAACCCGATTCTGCATTCTTTAATCTTTTTCGTTTAGCCGAGAAAACAGATTATCTGGATTTCCAAAAAGTAAAAGACGATGAGGAGTTAAAAAACCTGCATCGTGATAACCGCTGGATAAAATTGCTCTCCCGTCTGAATCCTACGAATGAAAGTTATAATGATTCACTTGCTTCCGTTTTGGAGAAGATCTACGAGAGTGATCAGTCGATCCGTAGCGAAATGAGGAAGCTAAGGGAAAAGTACAATACTGAGTCTCCTGAATACAGAGAATTGGCCCGTCGAATGCTAGTAACTGATTCCATCAATTTAATTCTGGTGACCTCCTTAATCGACCAATATGGTTGGATGAGTAAAACTGTAGTTGGTAAAACGGGTAATACGGCGGTCTGGTTGGTTATCCAGCACGCTGACCTGGCGACTCAAGAGAAATACTATCCGATTATGGAGAAGGCCGTACAGGAAAACAAAGCGTCGAGGAAGGATCTTGCATATCTGGAAGATCGTATTCTAATGCGTCAGGGAAAAAAGCAGTTGTATGGAACACAATATAAACTTGATTCTGAAACAAACGAAATGAAACTTTGGGAAGTGGAAGATCCGGATCGGTTGAATGAGCGAAGGGCTTCTGTTGGATTGCCACCGATGTGAAAATTTATAATTAAAAGTAGTATTTACTTATACAAAACAATGTAAAAAAGTATCCATGAATTACAAAATCGGTACAAAGGAAAAGCCTCTGCTATTAAAAACACCACCATTAAGTTCAGAATATACAATGCATGTAGAGGAAAAAAATGGCGAAGAAATTTTAGTCTGTACAGT
>JAGOJO010000153.1 GCA_017995075.1 Bacteroidia bacterium
CCGTCCAGATAAAGAAGAAGACCGTAAAAACCACGTTCGTATTGGAAACATGAATGCCGAGCCGGTATTCTTTGCTTACCCGAACGTTCCTGCTCTTGACACCATCGTAAACGAAGTCGTGAAATCAACTCCGGCGTATGATCTGGTAACTGATGATGGTATCGGACATACCTTCTGGGTGATCAGTGATGCAGGTACAGTAAAACAAATCATCGACCTCTTCGCTAAAATTCCTGCTACCTATGTTGCCGACGGACACCATCGTACTGCGGCGGCTGCGCTCGTAGGAAAAGAAAGACGCGATCTCAATCCAAATCATACAGGTCAGGAAGAATATAATTTCTTCCTCGCAGTTCATTTCCCCGACAACCAGTTGCACATCATGGATTACAATCGTGTTATCCGTGATCTCAACAATATGACGAAAGATGAATTACTGTCGAAGCTTGGAGAGAGTTTTAACATTGAAGAAAAAGGAGCAAACGAATATCGTCCATCGCGCTTGCATGAATTCAGCATGTACATTGATGGATCATGGTATGCTTTAACTGCAAAGCCCGGCACCTACAACGACAATGACCCAATTGGTGTACTGGATGTAACCATCCTTTCTGAGCGGGTACTTGCACCACTCTTCAACATCACCGACCTACGTAAAGATAAACGCATAGATTTCGTTGGCGGACTTCGTGGACTTGGCGAATTGAAACGCAGAGTAGACAATGGCGATGTGAAAGTTGCCTTTGCACTCTACCCTGTTACTATGAAACAACTCATCGACATTGCTGACACCGGACAAATCATGCCACCAAAAACAACCTGGTTTGAACCGAAACTGCGCAGCGGACTTGTCATTCACTCACTTGACTAAATCATTCAACGAAAGGCTGTCGTAACGGGCAGCCTTTTTTTATATTCATGGTCTCGTTCGCCGACATCTTTCAAACCGATAAAATTATCCGCCAAATCCGCACCTGTATACATGATGCAGGAACGGAAGCGTTTACATTTTATACTTCCGGTGTGCGAAATCATTACTTCTACGCTGAAACCATTTGCAGAATTGGCAGGGATCTTGGCAGTGAAGAAGTCTTCGAAAAACCCCTGAAAAAATTCAAGGAAGCAGAAGACATCCTCGGACAATACGATTTTTACTTTAGTCTTTCCGATGCCACTTCACATGCACCTGAATGCCGCGAACGATTCGAAGAACTTCATGGAGAAAACTTCGCAAGAGCAGGTGAAAAACTACATCACTTACTCGACGAAGAAAAAGAAACTAAACAACACTCCACCTTTCTGAAAGATTGTAGGGAAATCGAATTCGACAAGCCGGATAAACTTCAAAAAGAATTTGGAGCATTTCTTATCAAAGCCATTCAAAAGCTGAATAAAGGCTGGGAGAAGGGCGAGTTCAATCCTGACGAAATCGAAACCGGCATACATGAACTGCGACGTAAACTGCGTTGGCTTTCCCTTTATGCTCAGGTCAGCAACGGATTGATTCAGTTAACCGGTAAAGAGGAAAAAACAGAAATATCCAAACTGTATGTTACCCGGGAAATTCTTACTTCACCCTTCCTCCAATTTCCAAAAGCACCTGAGGGTATAGGTCCAATTGAAATACAATTCGCCCACTTTGCAGCGCTTAGCAGCCTCATAGCCACACTCGGTGAACTCAAAGATGCCGGTCTTGCCCTCGAAGCATTAAACGCAGAGGAGAAGCCTTTAAAATGCCTCACAGCCCTGCCTGAAGATTACAGAACCCTCTCCTCCATCCGGAAAGAAGCAGAAAAACATACGCGCAACTTCTTTGACCGACATCAGATACCGGAGTTAATTGTCGCTGATATTGATAAATCCATTACCGCATGATATTAAACAGTTGCTGCAATTCCTTCTCTAATTCGGTTTAACTTTGAAGCATCACTGAAGCCATGACAAAGAAACCCGACTTATTACTCCTGCATGGAGCATTAGGAGATGCACGACAAATGGAAACTCTTGCTCCATTGCTCGAACCGTACTTTACTGTGCATACTTATAATTTTCCCGGACACGGAGGAAAGGCTTTCGCAGAACATCCGTTAACCATGCGCATGCTCACGGAACACCTTCTCGATCATATCCGTGAATTTCATTTGATCGGTTGTACGGTGTTTGGTTACAGTATGGGAGGATATGCAGCATTGCAACTCGAAACAGAGAAACCCGGTTGCTTTCAACGCATCTTCACCATGGGCACTAAATTCGGATGGAGACCAGAAGTAGCAGAAAGTGAAGCCAAACTGATCGAACCCGATTTCCTCTCTCAAAAAGCTCCAAACTTCGCGGCTGTGCTGCAGCAACGCCATGCGCCGAACGACTGGAAACAACTTGCGAAAGAAACGGGTCATCTCATGAATGATCTTGCACGCCACCCTCTCACCACCGACGATTTCGGAAAAATAGAATGCAAAGTCCGTGTAGCCATTGGTGACCGTGATCAAATGGTCAGCTTTGACGAAACACGACATGTATATCTCGCTTTACCCAAAGCATCCTTACTCGTAATGCCGGAAACTCCACATCTGTTTGAAAAAATAAACCACCATTTGCTGGCAGAAGAAATCCGCCGGTTCGCTCAATAATATGTCATTCAACATTGAAAAATTCGAGCAGCTGAAAAACGAGCTTGCTCCTTACAAAGCCCGACTGGTTGCAGTCAGCAAGAAAAAACCGGCCGATGATATTCGTGAAGCACTACAGGCCGGACAATATGACTTCGGAGAAAACTATGTGCAGGAACTCTGCGATAAACGCGAAGAAGTGAAAGGAAAAGCCAGATGGCATTTCATCGGACATCTGCAAACCAATAAGGTTAAACAGATACTTCCATTCACTCATCTTATCCAGGGAGTTGACAGTGCAAAGTTGTTACAAGCCATTAACAAAGAAGCAGCCAAATCCGGCATCGTTGTCGACTGTCTGATTCAGGTGCACATTGCACAGGAAGAAACAAAATTCGGCTTCAGCGAAGCAGAAACGGAAGCATTGATGTTATTCCCTGATCTCAGCGAGATGGAGAATATCAGGATACGCGGATTAATGGGAATGGCCTCACTCACCGACGACACCTCCAAAATAGCTGCTGAATTCAAGCGATTAAAAGAGTTATTTACCAACTGCAGACTCATGGCCATCGACCACACTGTATTCGATACATTGAGCATGGGGATGAGCAGCGATTATAAAATTGCACTGGATTGCGGAAGTAATATGATCAGAATCGGGAGTGCCCTTTTCGGATCCAGAGATTAAAAAGAAACAATGAACCAATCATACGGACTTGCAATACATGGCGGAGCCGGGACTATCACCCGCGCACTCCTTACATCTGAAAAAGAAAAAAATTACAATGCTGCATTAGCGGCTGCATTGAACGCCGGGGAAGCTGTTCTTAAGAACGGTGGTTCGGCTATGGATGCCGTTATAACCTCCGTGATGTCGCTGGAAGATTGTCCGCTCTTTAATGCAGGACGTGGTGCTGTATTTACAGCTGAAGGCACACATGAAATGGATGCCTCCTTGATGACCGGCCATAACCTCGATGCAGGAGCGGTTGCGGGAGTCGCAGGAGTAAGAAACCCGGTGCTGCTGGCCCGTGAGATCATGCTGCATTCAGACCATGTGCTGCTTGCCGGAAAAGGTGCAGAACAATTCGCAAAAGAACGTGGATTGAAATTTGAAGACCATCAATATTTCCACGATGAATACAGATGGCAACAATTACAGGAAGCAATTCGCGAAGGCAAAGTACAACTCGATCATACTGAAACGGAAAATAAAAAATTCGGAACGGTAGGAGCTGTTGCGCGGGATAAAAACGGAAACCTGGCTGCAGCGACCAGCACAGGAGGTATGACGAATAAAAAATTTAACCGCATTGGTGATAGTCCCGTTATCGGTGCCGGAACATATGCCAATAATGCCACCTGCGCAATCAGCTGTACCGGACACGGAGAGTTTTTTCTGCGCGCCGTTGTGGCTTACGACATTTCCTGTTTAATGGAATACAAAGGTTGTTCACTCGAAGAAGCCTGTCGGATTGTTGTAATGGATAAACTCGTTAAAATCGGTGGAGAAGGCGGACTAATTGCCATTGATCACGCGGGAAATATATGCTTACCTTTTAATTCTGAAGGAATGTACCGGGGATCAGTTTCGGAAGGATATCCTCAGCATACTGCTATCTACGGAGACTGAAGTGTCCGTGCAATCTGATGCTGTTATTTATTTCCGTCGAGGCATTTCTCGATACTTCGTACTCCACCGCTACCCTTATTGCGGCGACCGCATTTTCCATAATTCTTCCATGTGATTCCGAAAAACACATCTGCACCATATGAATCGGTAAATCCTAATAGAGGTGATAACATATCAGATCCGATGGTGAAAATGCCATATCGTAATGCAACACCCAAACGCGGACGGAAGAATTCATAATAGGAGAACGGAATCGAAAACTCAAATCGTCTCGACTCAAAGCGTGGAGTAATTGCAATCTGGTTGGTGCGACGAATAGAAATCGGTCCGAGAGGAATGCGCTGAATAATTGTTGCATTCACAAACAGATTTTCAGAAAAGGCATAGTCAAATTGAAGACTCGCAGCTGCAGGAGTAAACACGGTAAAACCAAACAGATCTCTCGAGCCTGTTCGGTTTCCGTAGAAATTAGAACTTAATATTGAATCGGTATACATAAATCCATTAAAGGATGTCGTATCG
>JAGOJO010000066.1:0-2342 GCA_017995075.1 Bacteroidia bacterium
TCAATTACACGCATGTATACAACTTTTTCTCCGCGTTTGGCAATTTTATTTTCCAGCACGGTAAAGCACGACTCCAGTTTGTTGGTACGCTTGGACATCGCAGTTGTGCTGTACTTATCATTGCTCCGTTTTTTATAGGCTGCTACTTTCAGGTATTCAGAGCGAAGTACTGAAGCTGTAGAGACAGTACTCTCCAGGTTTTTAGTCAGTTCGGATACGGTGTTGTTTAAAGAATCTTTTTGCTTTTTGAGCATCTCGTTTTCAACAAGCAATGCATCAATACGCTCAAGGTATTCGTCGCGGAGTTTCTTGAGCTCTTCCAGTTGTGAAAGCAGTTCTTTGTTTCGTTTGGCAGTATTGCCTTCTTTCTTCAGCAGGCTCTGAATTCGTGCTTTCTGCTCGTCGACTTTTCCGTTAGCTTCTGCCAGCAGACTATCAAGACGTGAATTGATCCCTTTGTATTGATTCAGCTCTGTATAAGTGTCGTTCAGTTCCTTTTCAATATCAAGGTTGGCCGTCACCAGATTTTCTTTCTCTTGTCGGAAGCTTTCCTGCATGCTTGATTTACTGCTGTAAAGCCATGCGTTGAGTCCGAGGGAGGCGATCAAAAGAACGATTAAAATTTTATTGGTGTTTCCACCTGAAGTGTTTGTTTTGGTTTCCATGATTGCAGTATTAGTAATACGTTAAAACTACTAACGAAAACAGACAATTTAACGTGTGTAGAAAATTACTTTTAAACAGGATTAGAACGGCATTCTTGCTAACGGAGTGACGTCCATGCTACAAAATTGCTTGGCGAGATACTTGTGATGGCCATAAACGGCGATCATTCCTGCATTGTCAGTGCAATATTCAAACGGAGGTATGTGGATGATCCAATTGTTTTTTGCACCGGTTTGAATTAATTGCATGCGTAATCCGCTATTGGCTGATACCCCGCCGGCAAGTGCTATTTCACGAATTCCGGTTTGTTTGACTGCATCACTAAGTCGATCTATTAGGATACTGACGATGGTATGTTGTACACTGGCGCAAACATCAGCCATTTTATCGCCGGGGAAATCCGGATCGAGTTTTCGCTCTCGTTGAAGAAAGTACAGAACGGCCGTTTTAAAGCCACTAAAGCTGAAATCAAGACCCGGAGCAAAAGGATGAGGAAACTTATAGGCTAAAGGATTTCCTTCTTTGGCAAGTTTATCGATTAATGGTCCACCGGGATAGGGGAGGCCGAGCATCTTCGCCACTTTATCAAATGCTTCTCCGGCTGCGTCATCCTGTGTTTGTCCGATGACTTCCATTTCCAGATAGCTCTTCACTATGACAAGCTGGGTATGTCCTCCCGAAACGGTCAGGCAAAGGAATGGGAAGTTGGGTGTTGTCAGTGGTTCGTCAATACGGCGGGCGAAATTGGCAATGACATGCGCCTGCATATGATTGACGTCAATGAGGGGAATATCGAGTGCCATGGCCATTCCTTTGGCGAATGAAGTTCCTACAAGCAAGGCCCCAATAAGTCCCGGACCTCGGGTGAAAGCGATGGCATTCAGGGCTGATTTGGGTATTTTTGCCTCCCGCAATGCTGCCTCTGCCACCGGTACAATCTGTTGCTGATGGGCTCTCGATGCCAGTTCAGGAACTACTCCTCCGTATCGGGCATGAACATCCTGTCCGGCCACAATATTGGAGAGGATAAGTCCGTCCTTACTCACCGCCACAGAGGTTTCGTCGCAGGAGGATTCAATGCCTAAAATGTAAACAGGTGAAGTGTTCATAAGACCTTCACAAAGGTAATTGAACCTTTGCAATTCCGTTATAGTTTGGTATTCTTATTCGCTGATTAAAAAAATCCATCAGGTCATCCGTCGTCTCCGTAACATATCAATTTTTATTCTGGCATTTCTGCTCCTTTTAGCACTGGGTGTCAGGTTAGTGGTGAAGGTGCCGTCGGTGCAGACATGGCTGGTTCATCGTATGGCGGCCTGGTTAAGTGATGAGCTGAAAGTGAAGGTGGAAGTGGCGGCGGTGGACATCCGGCTGTTTCGAAGTGTTGGTTTGAAGGGTGTTTATATTCAGGATCAGCAAAAAGATACCCTGTTGTATGTCCCGGATCTGCAATTAACGGTGGGACAATTTAGCTACAAAAAGCAAAAAGTCACCGTTAGTTCACTGGTGCTGGAGGATGCACGGATTTGGGTGAAGCGGTACAAAAGTCCACGGGAATACAACCTCGACTTCATCATTGATTATTTTTCCGGAAGCGGGAAAGACACCTCTGCTACTCCGGTTTGGGATGTGCTGGTTAAAGCCGTAGAGTTGAAGAACTGCCATCTGACTTATCA
>JAGOJO010000066.1:2442-3719 GCA_017995075.1 Bacteroidia bacterium
ATGGGGACACTCTGGAAGTTACCCGACCTGGGAAAAGTTAGCATGAAAGCAAGTCTGGAAGGAAAAGGATTTGAGCTGAAAAATATTAATGCGAATATCGAGGGAGCAATAAGCAAAGTATATTTCAGAAATTATGGCTATGAGCAAATAACACTGAACGGTAATTTCGCGCAGAAGCTATTTACAGGAGAGGTAGTGATCAATGACCAGCACCTCGATCTGGACTTCGCCGGGGAGATCGATCTGCGTAACAAACTTCCGGTCTTCAACTTTACCTCTTCCATTCGCAAAGCTGATCTCACTGACCTCAAACTCATGAAACGTGATAAGCCGGCAACATTTTCGGCTGACGTGACCATTAGTCTGGTGGGAAGTACCATTGATAATGCACAAGGAACAGTGCAGGTGGAAGATGTAGTGTATCAGGAAGGGGAAGATGTGATTAAAGCAGAAAGATTGTTTCTCGAGACGAAAATCGGCGATCGACGCGATCTTACATTGCAGTCGGATTTTGCAGATGTCTTTATAGCCGGAGACTATACATTGTCTGCCTTGCCACAAACGCTTGAATATTTTATAGCCAGTTATGTACCTGCTTTAACGGAATCAAATAGTAATCGTCCGGTGAATCAGGAGTTCACTTTCAAAGGCGAATTGAAACGCACCAATCAGCTGACAAAGGTGTTTGTCCCGGAGATAGATTTCACCCGTGGAACAGTGTTCGAGGGGAAAATCAATACGAATCAGAATTTACTTTCAGTGCTGGTGCAGGCCCCGAAGTTTAAAGTAGAGCCTGTGACATTCTCCCAGCTGCATATAGATGGACATACCGATGGAATGAACTTCTGGTTTAACACGAATGTGGAAGAAGTAAAAGTGAGTGATAGCCTCAAGCTGAATGATGTTTCCTTCGATGGATTTACCAACCGTGATACTTCAAGTGTGCTGGTGAATTTTGCGGGTGAGGATACCACGAAGTCGATGGCGTCATTCTATATTAACTCGGCATTTTTATATACCGGATATACTGCTATAAAACTGATGCCTCGAAAGTTATTGCTCGATGGACAATCATGGACGATTGACGAGAATAACTATGTGCTGGCCGATACGACAGGATTACTCTTGAATGAATTTAATTTTATCAATGGCATTCAGGAACTGGCTTTTGACGGGATTATCGGTAAAGACTCCAGTGCTAAACTGAACATTGGATTTAAAGATTTCGAAGCAGCACAGGTGAATGATTTCCTCAGTATCTACAATGTAAATGTAGG
>JAGOJO010000066.1:3819-17406 GCA_017995075.1 Bacteroidia bacterium
ACGAAAATCAACATCCCGCTGAGCAATCCGGAAGAAGTAAGCCGAAGTGGGTTCATCACATTTATCAATACAGGAGCTCCGGTAATTGAAGAAGAAGATGTGCCGGATTTTTCCGGTATCGATTTATCGATGATCTTCGATATTACTCCTGACGCGACCATCAGTCTTGTGTTTGATGAAAAGATTGGTGACGTCATTGAAGGAAATGGAGAGGGTAGTATTAAAATGACCATCTCTCCATCAGAGGATTTAAAAATGTACGGCGATTTTACAATTGAATCCGGAAAGTATCTCTTCACCATGCAGAATGTCATCAACAAGCCTTTTGTTATTGAACGCGGTGGTACTATTCGTTGGAGTGGTGACCCGTATGATGCCACCATTGATATAGCTGCGAAGTATAGCCGAAGAGTGAGTTTGTATGATCTCTTCCAGGACAGCAGTCTGAAATCGACAGTACCCGTTGATCTGCGCCTGCATCTTACCGATAAACTCTTCAACCCGAACATCAGCTTCGATATCCAGGTGCAAAATGTCGATCCGAATACAGAAACACAGATACGTCGACTCATCAACACAGAAGAGGAGATGTATCGTCAGGCGATTGCATTACTTGTAACAAGCCGGTTTACATCCCCGAGTGAAGTGACGAATAAGAGTGGGGTGAGCACTACCGGCGCCGTAGGTGTAAATGCGTATGAGATGTTGAGTAATCAGCTCAGTAATTGGGCCTCGCAAATCAGCAACCAGGTGAATGTAAGTCTGAATTATCGTCCGGGAGATGCAATCACGAGTGAGGAGTTGCAGGTTGCCATGTCGACTACCTTATTCAAAGATCGAGTCACCATTGAAGGCAACGTTGGTAATACCGGGACTTCCACTTCGGCGAATAATCAGAATACCTCCAGTCTGGTAGGAGACTTCAACGTAGAAGTAAAAGCCAGCAAGGACGGCCATGTTCGCTTCAAGGCATTCAACAGATCAAATAACAACTCACTGGTCAACAACGTCAACTCGCAGTACACACAAGGTGTGGGTGTTTTTTACAAAGTGGAGTTCAACACCTTTGATGAACTCGTGCAGAAGATTTTTGATATTTTCAGAAAGAAGGAAAACAAACGGATGAGACCCAAGGAAGCCGTGAAGCCGGAAGAAACGTTGCCGGTGGGGGAGCAGTGAAAAATGTAAAAAGGTAATAGCCTTCCTCAATTTCCAATTTAATAGACCATAAAAAAAGCCTTCCGGATATCAGAAGGCTTTTTCGTTTAGTAGCGTGGGGGAGACTCGAACTCTCGACCTCAGCATTATGAGTGCTGCGCTCTAACCGGCTGAGCTACCACG
Organism: Bacteroidia bacterium; assembly: GCA_017995075.1. GTDB lineage: Bacteria > Bacteroidota > Bacteroidia > AKYH767-A > OLB10 > JAJTFW01. The sequence continues at coordinate 5,161 of JAGOJO010000066.1, forward strand.
CCATTTTACTGCTTGAAAAGTCAGTATTTGGGAGCGCAAATGTATCAAAAAAACCAATTCCGAAAATTATTATTTATAAATTATTCAATACGTTGATATACAGTTGTTTGTAAAATATAAGTTTCTGTTGCAAATATGGATTGTAAATCGTTACTTTGTTAAAGAGGGAAGGTCGGGATCGGATGATTCCACCCAGTGAAACAAGGATTTCACCAATAAATATTCCTGAAAAAATAAATAATCAATAAATTACAGGTTCATCGGATCTAAGATTGTTCGATGGCAATAGCACGTATCGCACCTATGAAAAACTTCTACACGTCTACGTTAAAGTTTGTACTCAGCTTCTTGCTTCTGCTTACGTTTAATGCTGTGAATGCACAGTTGAATTATACGTTTGTTACGAGCACAGAAACCTTCCAGCCCTTAACGGGGGCGTCGGTGGTAGCTACAGCAACATCTACCAACTCGCTGACCAATACAGTTTATACTCTGCCGAACGGTACTATCCCATTCGGTTTTTATTTTAATGGTGGAGTGTATACAGGGTTTACGATTTCATCTCATGGATTCATAACATTTAGTGCCGCACCTTCTGCCTCCAACACCAATCCGCTTTCTTCCACAGCTACTTATGCCGGCGCATTGTCGATTATGGGTCGTGGATTAACAGGGAATTTTAAAACGGTAGTTACAACTGATCCGGATACTATTGCAACTATCAGCTATAAAACGAATGGTGTTGCTCCGAACAGGAAGTTTATAATTGAGTGGGCTAATTTCCGTCCCAACACAGCGAGTACTGCTCCAAACCTGTACCTGCAAATCCGTCTTTCTGAAGGAAGCAATAACATCGATTACATTTATGGGAATTTCAGTGGAGCTACCTGGAACAATTCTACCTGTCAGGTGGGTTTGAGAGGTGCAAATAATACCCTCTTCCAAAACCGTGCATTGGTTAGCGGACAACCATGGACTGCTACTACTGCCGGAACATTAAATAACTCATCAATTGCCTATACATCTACTACATTGCCTGTAAATGGACAAGTTTTTTCCTTTCTGGCACCATGTCCTACGCCTATTAATCTTGGCCTTGTAGATGCTATGCCTACTTCGGTTATTCTTCGCTGGTCAAGTGGATTGTCTTCTTCATTGTTTCCCGGCTCTTCTTATAGAGTAGAGTGGGGCCCAAGCGGATTTACTCCTGGTACGGGAACTATAGTAAACACTCCTGATACCTTCCTTGCTTTAAATAGTCTTACTACCGGAGCCGCATATCAATATTATGTCAGCCGAAATTGTGCTGGAACAGGAAATGGCTTAAGTGTTGCTGCCGGACCAAGGAATTTTACGACCGGAGGCCCTTCTGAAGATTGTTCGAATGCGCAACTATTGTCTATCTCCCCGAATCTGGCCAGTTGTAGTTTTACAACAGTAACCAGTGGTATTTCGCAGAATGGACCGGTTGCACTTTGCTCGGATGCACAAGGTGGAAATTTGCCCGATGATGATCGCTGGTATAGTTTTGTTGCGCCTGCCAATAACAAGAAAATTGTGATCACAACTTCTGCAGGGACTGTTGCCGACTGGGTAATGGAAGTATGGAATGCATGTCCGGGAGGAGCAGCCTTCGCAGTGAAATGTGCCGATGACGTGAATGCCGCTATGCCGGAGATTTCACTTTGTCAGAATGAATATGTTGCCGGACAAACTTATTATATCCGCGTATGGACATATAGTCAAACAGCCAACGGTAATATGACTATGTGTATTTATCAGGATACAGAGTGTCCGATTCCACCGAGTTATGATGAATGTATCAGTGCCGCTGTTTTTCCTATAAATCCGGTGCAATATTGTCCGGGAAATGAATTGGTATTCACCACCGACTTCGCCACGCCCAGTGGAACAGGAGGCGCAAACGGAGCAGCACCAAGTTGTGATCCGAATTCCAGCTTTAATGATGTCTTTCTCACCTTTAATACCGGTTCAACCGGAACATTCAACCTTACCTTCAATAAAATTACGGCCACGGATTTACGTGCACAGTTATTATTTGAATGTGGAGCGGGTGGATTGGAAATTCAGTGTTTCAATCCGGCGCAAGGTACATTTACATTAACAGGGTTAAATCCGGTAGCAAATTACGTGCTCCGTGTTTGGTCACCTGTTGGTACCAGCGGGACATTCTCCGTATGTGCTCAGGATGCCTGTGATGACGCAACCGCTACCATCTCCGGATTCTCTACGATATGTACTACAGGTATTGCTCAGTTGCGGGTTGATCTCACCGGTTTGCCACCATGGAACGTGACCTATACAAATGGAACATCTAACTTTTCCTTCACTACATCTACAACACCTTATTTTATTCCGGTTTCCCCAACGGTTAGTACCTTCTATTCGTTGGTATCGGTTACCAGTCCGATTTGCTCTGGTACTGTAAGTGGAAATGCGAGTGTAACGGTAGTTCCACCACCCACAGTAACATTAGCGAATTTCACGAATAGCGTTTGTTCGAATCAGACAATTACATTGACCGGAGGCTCACCAGTTGGAGGTTCGTATTCAGGACCTGGAGTATCCGGAAGTCAATTCAATGCCACAACTGCAGGAGTAGGCGTTCATACAATTACCTATACTTATGGAGTTGGAAACGGATGTCAGCGCAGTGCATCAAAACCTATTACAGTAATTCAAGGGCCTGGCATCACTTCTTTTGCACCGGCTGTTTCTCCTGTAGGATCAACAATTACCATTACAGGTACAGGATTTACTGGAGTAAACCAGGTGAAATTCAATAACACCTTCGCCGTAACATTTACCGTGGTGAATTCTACTACAATCACAGCAGTGGTTCCTGTTGGAGCAACTACCGGATTCTTAACAGTATTTAGTAGCAATGGATGTTCCTCACAGAGTATGACAACATTCGGAGTAGGAACCCCTGCAGGTGTCAATCTAACAGTAAAAGCATTTATTGAAGGATATTATAGCGGTGGCGGATTAATGGTACCTGTTGTTGATCCAATCCTGCTTCCAACAAAGGCGGATACTATTATAATTAACCTGCATCAAACGGTCTCTCCATTCGGATTGGTCGCCACACGTACTGCATTGATGAATACCAATGGAACAGCAACTGTAAGCTTCCCTGGAGCACAAGTTGGGAACCTGTATTATATTGCTTTAAAAGGCCGGAATATCATTGAAACTTGGAGCAAAACACCTGTACAAATGCAGTCGGGTAATATGACCTTTGACTTTACAGTTCCGGGCTCAGCATTGCTCAGGCAGCATGTAGTTGGCTCTGGATCAGGTGGTTATATTGAAAATTCAGATTTACAGACTCCTGAAAAACCGGAACACCCTGAATAGGTCAATTGGTATTTTCACCCAACAATAGCTGTAATTTACACTATTGTAATGTAATATTTACCTCAGTTTCCTTGTGAAGCTGGGGTAAAATCTTATCTTTGTTAGGCATCGCTATAATTTGGCAATGCTCCAATCATTCGCACATACACACAGCCAAAATGAATAACAAACTTTACAAAACATTCAGCAAAAAGTTAGTAGTCATTCTTCTTCTTCTCCTTACTCAACAAGTAAGCAGAGCGCAGGTGAGTGCCTATAACTTTACTCAAAGCACCGGTACATACACTGCTATTACCGGCGGGACAGTAGTAGCTACTGCAACAGGGACATCCGGAGCTGCATCACTTGATGATGTAATTTATGATTTACCTGCAGGAACTATTCCGTTTACATTTACCTATGATAATATAGCGTATACGGGATGTAAAATTTCTACCAATGGTTTTATCACCTTTGGTACAACTGCGCCTTCAGCTACAGGCAGTACAACCGGATATACACCATTGTCTGCAACAACAGCTTACAGTGGAGCTGCTTCTCCGATTGGACGAAATCTGAACGCGTATTTCTTCACAGGAAATGCAGCTCAAACAGGAGAAATTCGCTACCAGACTTTGGGTAGCACTCCTAACAGAACCTTTGTTATTCAATTCAAGAATTTCAAAACATTCAATACAAGTGGTGCAACATTTGGTCCTGTATTAAATTTTCAGGTTCGACTGAGTGAGACTTCCAATGCAATCACATTCGTGTATAGTTGCTCAGGAAATTTCGCTGTATCTACTGCTCAGGTTGGATTGCGTGGTGCGAACAATGCTTTCCCTTCTAATATAAATAACAGAGCTGTTGCCAGTGGTACCAATACATGGATTAATTCTAATGCAGGTACCAGTAATACTGCAACATGTGAGTTTTCAGGATCATTACTCCCACCTGCAGGTCTCACGTATACTTTTGCACCGGCTTCTTGTCCGGCCCCTTTAACGCCCTCTGCAACCAATGTCACTCAAAACTCTGCCCAGTTAATCTGGACGAGTGGTGGTGGCAGCGGTACATATACAGTTGAATACGGATTAGCCGGTTTTACGCAAGGTACCGGTACAACTCAAGGTAATGTAAGTTCAGGTGTTACTATTGCGAGTCTTTCTGCTACTACAAACTATCAGTTTTATGTACGTCAGAATTGTGGTGCAAGCGGAAACAGTGCCTGGGTAGGACCAATCGCTTTCAGTACGGGCGGACCAGGAGAAGATTGTGCAACTGCTATTCAGATCAGTGTAGCCAATAGTCTTGCAACTTGCAGTTTTACAACTGTCAACTCCGGAGTATCATCCAATGGGCCGAATGCAATTTGTTCGGATGCCAATGGTAACGGAGCGAATGACGATAAATGGTACAAGTTCACTGCACCTACGGGAGGAAATAAAATCGTTGTAACAACTACAGCAGGTACAGTTAATGACTGGGTAATGGAAGTATGGAGTGGATGTCCGGGAAGTGGAACTTTACTCAAATGTTCTGATGATGTGAATGCATCAATGCCTGAGATTTCCCTTTGTCAGAATGAATATACAGCAGGTCAGGTGTATTATGTACGTATCTGGACATATAGCACTACCGCAATAGGAACTGCCAATCTTTGTGTTTACAAAGCCGCTGCTTGTCCTTTACCACCGGCAAATGATGAGTGTATTTCTGCAATACGTCTTACAGTAAATCCTCCATTAGCTTGTCCTGCTTCTGCAACAACACAATCTACATTATACGCAACACCAAATACTGATGCGGCTACCTGTGATGCAGGAACCAAGCGCGATGTATGGTTTGTATTTAATACCGGAAACTTCGGAGATATCCGTATGACCATCACACCCGGAACAGCAACGACGTTAAAAGCGCAGTTAATGTTTGAATGTAACAGCTTCGAGTTGAACTGTTATAATCCGGCAAATGGTACATATACATTCACCGGCTTAAATCCACAGGCTGACTATATCATTCGTGTTTGGTCGGATACGTTGACTGCAGGAACATTTAGTATTTGCCTCTCGGATTTATGTTCAAATCCAACAGCGGCCTGGGGAGCAAATCAAACAATTTGTACCGGAACAACAGCTAGTTTACCTGTGAACTTTACAGGTGTTCCTCCCTTTACATTTACTTATAAAAATGTAACTACCAACCAGAATACAACGATTACAACTTCTTCGAATCCTTATCAGTTGCAATTATCCCCTACAGCAACCACTAATTATTCATTGGTTTCAATGAATGATGCGGCGTGTAGCGGAACTGCTTCAGGAACTGCGAGTGTCAGCGTTGTGAATCCACAAAGTGTTGCATTGCTTCCTTTCACTCCGGTATGTATTGATGCCGGTTTACGTACACTGAGTGGTGGTTCGCCTGCCGGTGGAGTATGGAGTGGAAATGGTGTGAGTGGAAATACATTTGATCCTTCTGTAGGAACACAAACAATAACCTATACGGTAACTTTCGCACCTGGTTGTACCGGAAGTGCATCTCAGGTTTACACCGTGAACCCATTGCCGAATGTCGTGTTGAATTCACTTGGTTCGGTTTGTAATACAGCCGCTCCGTTTACATTGACCGGTGGAACACCAGCTGGAGGTACTTATTCCGGAACAGGAGTTGCAAGTAATATTTTCAATCCTTCTACTGCCGGACTCGGAACTAAAATTATTACCTATACCTATACTAGTACAGCAGGTTGTACTGAGTCTGATACAGCATTAATTACAGTAATCACTTGCGTGAATTGTAATAATCCGGCAACAGCGAATGCCGGCCCGGATAAATTTGGTTGCAATGGGTCTTCCGTTTCAATGGCGGGTTCATTCGGAGGTGGAGCAAATACCGCCAGTTGGTCTTCAACAGGAACAGGTACGTTCACCCCAAGTATCACTTCTATGACTGCGCAATACGTTCCAACACCTGCAGACATTGCAGCGGGTCAAGTAAATATCATTCTTACTACAAATGATCCTGATGGAATGGGACCTTGTCTTTCTGCCAGAGATACAATGAAGATCACTTTCCAGAATTCAATTAATCCGAGTGTAGTTTCCGGACCTACCGGTGTATGTCGCCCGGTGAATGGATTAGTATTTTCGGTTCCAGCAGTTGCCGGCGCTAATTATGTTTGGACAGTTCCAACGAATGTTGTGATTGCAAGTGGACAAGGAACAAATAGTATCACTGCAAACTGGCCTTCAAACGGTCAGTCTGGCGATGTTTGTGTTACTGTATCGAACGGTTGTAATTCAGTGCAGAGTTGCCTGAATGTTAAACTGAGAACTGCTATACCTGGAAACGTAACATCGATAAAAGGATTTTCATCTGCTTGTAGAAACGAAGTGCTGAAATATAGCTGTACTCGTGTGAGTACTGCAGATTATTATGTATGGACTCCTCCGGTTGGTGCTACTATCAATGGGTCTTCTGCACCATTCTCTACAGTTGATACATTTGTTGTAGTGACTTTTGGATCAACTTATACAGGAGATACTCTTCGTGTAGTTGGTGGTAACTGTAAAGGATTGAGTGCTACACAACGTAAACTTCGTATTAATCGTCGAACTACTGTTCCTTCTGCCACATCAACCATTTTTGGGGAGTCTAAAGGTGTTTGCGGTGGTCGTCTGGATTATTATGTAAAGACCAATACATCTGCTGTAAGTTACACCTGGAGAACAAATGTTGCCGGTGCCTTGATCAATGGGCTTCCTTCGCCTCAAACTACTACTGATACTCTTGTAACTATTGATTGGCCAACTAGTGCTTCCGGTGGTTCTTTGTTTGTAAAAGCGAATAATGCCTGTGGGTCATCTGCTGAGAAGTCAGTAACTATTTCTACAAAACCTGGAACTCCATCGGCAATTTCAGGACGTGATAGTGTTTGTGCAAATGCAACAGAACTGTATACTTCTTCTCCGCTTTTTGGGGCAACGTCTTATACATGGACAGTGCCAAGTGGTATCCTGATTCAAGGTGGACAAGGCACTGCAAGTGCTACTATCAAATTTAATGCTACTCTGACTACACGTGCAATCAAAGTGAAAGGAACAAACGCTTGCGGAACCGGCTCTAATAAAACATTGAATGTTGTGGTGAAATCATGCCCACGTATTGGCGAGTTTGCTGAAGCAGATATGTTCAGTATGGATGTTTATCCGAATCCTGCTACTGAATTGCTGAATATTCGTTTCAATTCAGAAAAAGCCGGAGACTATAACATGTTGTTGACAGATATCTCCGGACGGATTGTGAGAAATGAAAACTTCAATGCTGTTGAAGGAGAAAACAATGCTACATGGGATGTGTCGGGATATAATTCCGGTATCTATTTCCTGATTCTGCAAGGAGAAGAGGGTAAGAGTCAGGTACGTTTAATTATCGAATAATAATCAGTTTGCATACAAGCTTGAAGCCGTCCCTAAAGGACGGCTTCTGCTTTTTTAAACTGTTTTAGAACGATTTTTTTACTATTGGTTGAATAGCAAATATTAAAATAGCATGATAAAAAAAGGCCATCCCGTGATGAGATAGCCTTTTTTTTATTTTCAATCTGACCAGACTAAACTTTTAAGGTGATTTCTTTAAAATTGGCAGTGGTTCTGAATTTAATGACATTTAGATGTGAGTGTCGACGGGTTATTCGATGAATTTTTCCATCTACTTCAAACTCTGTAATACTGTCTGGTACTCCATGCAACACAATTTTATAATGAGTATAGGTAGGTTCAAAATTTCCGGATATTGTCTGGAAGATTTTAAACGTTCCCCGCTTCTGAGTAACAACAAATTTCTTAATGTTAAACTGTCCGTTCCTGTATCCGTAATAATCACCTGCATCTTCGTAAAGGTGACTCGTTTGAACAGTTTTGGTATAATAAATATGCAGTGTTAATTCAGTGACCGGAATTTCGCCCACATATTGCATTTTCGGATAGTTTGGAATCACCGATCCTTCTTTCACATATAAAGGCATACGGTCTAGTGGAGCATCTGCTTCAATTTCTTTACCTCCGTTTTCCAGTGTATCATCCCAGAAATCATACCAGCGACCCTTTGGTAGATAAACGAGTCGGGTAGTGGCACCAGGAAGATTTACAGGGCAAACCATTATTTTATCACCGAACATGTATTGATCGGTGCGGTACAATGATTCTGTATCTTCCTGGTCAGTCATCACCAGTGGTCGCACCATTGGTGTTCCGTAAGTAGAGTGTTGCCAGAATGTCGTATAGATATACGGTAATAACTGGTAACGTAACTGAATATATTTTTTTGCAATGAACTCTACTTTTGATCCATACGACCATGGTTCCTGTGGCTCAGCTCCCGGATCATTTCCGGCAGAGTGCGTACGTGTAAAAGGATGGAAGACGCCCATCTGAATCCAACGTGCAAATAATTCTCCGTCGGGATTACCGATGAATCCGCCGATATCGGAACCTGCAAAGGAAATCCCCGACATTCCTAATCGCTGAATCTGCATGTTCGCGATCCACATATGTTCCCATGTCGCGATATTATCTCCTGTCCATACAGAGCTAAATCGCTGTGCTCCGGAATAGCATGAACGGGTAATTACAAACGGACGATTCGGATAGAGGAATTTTTTTATACCATCGTAGGTGGCTCTTGCCATCTGCATTCCATAAACATTGTGCGCTTTGCGGTGGCTGCATGGATCTCCATCGTAATCGTGACGAACATCTTCAGGGAAAGTGCCGATCTCAAATACAGCAGGTTCGTTCATGTCGTTCCAAACACCACGTACTCCTAAACGGATCATCTCCTCGAAAAGACCACTCCACCAGCGACGTACGTCTGAATTGGTAAAGTCAGGGAAGTTGCAGGCTCCTGGCCATACATCTCCTTCCATTAGATCGCCATCTGCCCGTTTGCAGAAATAGTCGTTTTTAAGTCCTTCCTGGTATACCCAGTATTCGGGATCAATTTTAATTCCCGGATCAATAATGACAATCGTTTTAAATCCTTTTTCCGCCAGATCACCCATGAGCTTCGCCGGTTTCGGAAAACCATCCTTACTCCAGGTAAAACATCGGAAGCCTTCCATGTAGTCGATGTCGAGATAAATCGCATCGCAGGGAATTCCACGGTCACGAAACTCCTGTGCAATTTCACGCACTTGTTTCTCCGGGAAATAACTCCATTTACATTGATGATATCCCAGAGCCCACATTGGTGGCATCTCCGGTGTTCCTGTCATGCCGGCATATTGTTGAACTACATTCATCAGGTCGGGACCATAAATGAAATAGTAGTTCATCTCACCACCTCTTGCCCAGAAACTGCAAACGTCAAATTGCTCTTTACCGAAATCGAAGATGGTGCGGAATGTGTTGTCGAAGAAAATACCATAGCCGATGTCATGGTGAAGTCCCATGTAGAATGGGATGTTTTTATAAATCGGATCCTGGTCTTTTTTGAAACCATACGTATCTGCACCGTAGTTCTCGATGCGTTTACCGCGGAGGTTTAATTCCATTGGCTTGTCACCCATTCCGAAGAATACTTCGCCGTCCTGTATTTTCTTAGAGCAGTAATTGATCTTACCACCCTTTTTGATATAGTGCTGCCAGTGAAAGCCAAGTTCCTCTTCGCTGATAATATTGTATTTGCGATCGAGGATGGTAACCTTGAGGTTTTTCTTATAAATCTGTACTACCAGATAATCCGTCATAAGGTCGAACTTGTGTCGATCTTCGTAAACGGATAAATTGGCCGGTTGGATGTTGAAGTTGTCTGCAGTAGCGTAGGAGAAATCGCGTTGGAATTTTCCGTCAGGGGCATAACGGAATCGTACGATTTTGTCAGAAAAGATTTTTACTTCGAGTACGGTGTCGGCCGTGTGGAAGTGAAAGATCTGTCCTTCCTGCTTATAAGACTTTACTTCTGTCGGAAAGTATTTGACAGAGTATTTGTCTTTTTTGATTTCCATAAGTTGGGGTTTCTTTAGGCAACAAAATTGCTGTTATGTATGGGGTTATTCCGGTATGAACAACTCTTGTTTTACACGTGAGCATGTTAATAGTCGGAATAAAGTATACGTGAAACCCTTTCGAAAGGTTCTGTTTAGCGCGTAATTATTAGTTTTCCCCTTGAAATACGACTTTCGGTGCTATGGGTGATGAGGTAAATCCCTGGTGGAAGTTCTTGGGTATCGAGACCTATTTCCTGTTCACTAGCCGGGTATGTCATCTCCTGTAGAAGCTGTCCGTTGAAATTGTACAACCTGACAATGGCTTCGCCGGAGGTGATTTCGTTGGTTCGGATGGTGACGCGGTTGTCAGTCGGATTGGGGTAAAGATCAAGCCAATGGTAGGAGGCCGATTGTTCGTTTAATCCACCACAGTTGACGATAAAAATATAGTTGCTTTCGATGCCGGTGCATCCATTCTGGTCAGTGTAGATATAGTCATAGGCATATTGACCAAAGATCCACAGGTTCGTTTCAATTTCATTGTTGACGATGATATTGCCGTAGTAAGTGCCGCCGGGCGGTGTTGCATCAGTAAGAGGACCAGGAGGAAATAATGTGCAATAATAGATGATAGGCGCAGAAACAACTGGTGCAGAATTTACAGTTAACGTGGCCACCTGTGTACTTACACATCCACTGAGGTTGCATCGGTATTGGGTACCATCAAATACCGATGTAGCCTGGTCGATGGTTAAGGTGCCGGTATTCACTCCGCTGAATGGAGGAATGGGTGGTATGGGCATCCATCCGGTTCCGTCATTTACTTCCCAGCTATAGTTCAGGAAATTGCCGTTACCGAGGGTGATAAACTGAATTGAATCACCTTCACATATCGTAGTGCTTGAAGGCTGTAAACTTACAGTCGGACTACTCTGAAGCTGTAGAGTTGCGATGCTTGTGATGGCTGAGTCCGGGGTGCAATCACCGTATACTTTGCAACGATACTGATAGTTGTTAAAAGACGCCGGAATCGATGTTAATTCCAGTTGGTCGGCAGTAACACCGGAGTGAAATGCGTCGTTGGAGAGAGGTAAGAATCCACCACCTGCATCTTCTTCCCATTGATAGGTGAGTCCGCCAGCGCTGCTGGAAATATTGAAGGTGTAATCTGCTCCTGTACAATATGGGATGTTGGCGGGAAGTGTGTAGGCTGTCGGTGAATTGTTGACCGTGAGTGTCGCAATTGCACTTTCTGTACATCCATTTACCATACAGCGGTACTGCATACCGTTATTAATTCCGGTGGTAAAATTGAGTTGTAATGTCGACGTGTTGACGCCAGTATGTTGTGAGCCGGCGCTGATGTTGAAAAAACTGCCTCCGTTAATACTCGATTGCCATTGGTAACTATTGCCCGCTCCTTGTGCCTGCACTGTAAATATGACCGGATCACCAATACATACAGTGTCGTTTTGCGGCTGAGTGATAATGGCTGTTAAGGAGTTTACAGTAAGTAAGGCTGGGTTTGATATTACTGAGTTGCAAGTGACGGAAATGATGCACCGGTAACGATATCCGTTCATGGCGGTTGTAATGTTGCTGATATTTAATATTGCCGTATCTGCTCCCTGATAAATTGTCCCGTTAGTGATGTTCGTATATACGCCACTGTTATTGATATCCACCTGCCATTGGTAGAAGCAGTTGGGCAGGTTGGCTGAAACAGAAAAGGTGGCCTCTCCTCCGTCACAAGTACTTTGAGGGGTTGGGTTAGTGCTTAAAGATACCAGCGGACGTATTTGGATTGGATCCTGAATTATACTGCCTAATTTGTAAGGAGAAGTGCTGACTACCCTGTACCGATAGGCGGATCCTGAAGGAGAATTTGCGGGGAT
>JAGOJO010000154.1 GCA_017995075.1 Bacteroidia bacterium
ATACTGCATTACTTCGAGGGTGACATCGGTGTAGCTGGGTTGTTCTTGCATGTCTTTTGGAGTTCCTTTCATGTGCATGAGGATGTACGGAACCCTGCATTTGCCGGCAGTGGCGAACATTTCCGGATCAAGTTCTCCGCCGGAAATGTCGTTGATAATCCCGGCTCCTTCTTCTACGGCAACTCTTGCTATGTTGGAACGCCAGGTATCAATGGAGACTACCATTTCAGGAAAATATTTTCGAATCAATCTTATTGCTGGTATAACTCTCTGGTATTCTGTTTCTTCCGGTACTATTTCTGCACCTGGTCTGGAGGATGCTCCGCCTATGTCGATGATTCCTGCTCCTTCGGATACTAATTTTTCCACATTTTCCAGAATGAGCCTTTCTTCGGTAAATTTGCCGCCGTCATAGAAGGAGTCAGGGGTGACATTCAGAATTCCCATTACCATCCCCCGGCTGATGTCCACAGGTCGTCCATGTATGTTGAGTACAAATGGTGGACGTGGATGAAGGAAACCTGAACTGGTAGTGGGAATCATGCTTTTTTCATTAATTAAACTCGAACATTGCACATGTCATCATTGACCTCTAAACAGTACGATCAGGCGATAGCGCTCTGCAAAGATATCTACATGAAAAAGATGAAGGACTATGGAAGTGCCTGGCGCATCCTAAGACCCTCGTCTTTAACGGATCAGATTTTTATTAAGGCGCAACGAATCCGCAGTATTGAGGAAAAAGGCCAGCAAAAAGTGATGGAAGGAGTGGAAAGTGAGTTCGTGGGGATCGTGAATTATGCGGTGATGGCTTTGATTCAATTGAGTCTTGCCGATAATGCTCCTCAGGAGTTAAACCCCGACGATGGTCTGCGATACTATGAGGAAAATGTGCTGAAAGTGAAGTCGCTGATGATGGATAAAAATCACGATTACGGTGAGGCGTGGAGAGATATGCGGGTGAGTTCAATGACAGATCTTATTCTGATGAAATTACTCCGCATCAAGCAAATTGAAGATAATGCAGGTAATACATTGATCAGTGAAGGTGTGGATGCTAATTATGCAGATATTATCAATTATGCTGTGTTCGCGCTGATTAAACTGAATGAAAATAAAACGGTAAACTCTTAATTCATCTATTTAATTGTGGTTCCTATGACAATGAAACATACTCCGCTTACCTGGACGTTGCGATTGATCGTCTTCGGCTTGTTTATTCTTTCCGCTGTGGCGAAGATGTTCCCGATTTGGTCGTTCGATAAGCAACTGGTAGACCTTGGACTAACTACATGGTGTCAGGCTCCATATTTCACACGCGCACTGATCGGATTAGAACTGGCAATCGGTATTGCAATTATGCAGGCGAACTACCTTCGTAGAATTGTCATTCCGGTTACGATAGCTTTATTGGTCGTGTTTTGTATACACCTGACTATTGAAATGGTGAAGCATGGCGCGATGAATGGAAATTGTGGTTGCTTCGGTCAGTTGATTCCTATGACTCCTTTGGAAGCTACTATTAAAAATCTGGTGACTATTGCGTTGTTGGTGATCTTGTATAAAAAGTCATCAGATAAACCTTCCGGTGAAAATAAATTCAGTGTATTGCTGATTATCTGGCTGGCAAGTACGCTGTTCATGTATGTGGCATTTCCGTTTTGTCCTTGTCCGAAAGCCAATGCCGCTACTACTGAATTAGTAACTGAAGCAGTTGAAGACTCTGCCATGGTAGATGCCTGGGCAGAAGATACAGTAGTTGTAGATTCTAATGCAGTGCAGGCAGTGTTAGTTGATTCTTCTTCTAAAACAACAGTCAAAAAAGATTCACTTGCAGCTCCGGTACAGGAAGTTCCGAAAGGCCCTGCAAAAGTGAAGTCACGTTTCTCAGATGTGAATGTATTCAGTGGTAAAAAAGTAAATCTCGATGAAGGGAAAAGAATCCTTTGTTTCTTCGCAGCCGGCTGTGATCATTGTCAACATACAGCCCGTGATCTGAACAAAATGGCGAAGACGAATAAAGGTTTTCCTCCTGTAACCATATATTTCATGGACGAAGAAACTCACCTGATTCCAGATTTCTTTAAGATTGCCGGACGAGAGTATCCTTATAAAATTCTTGATATCCCTACATTCTGGACAATGATTGGCAATGATGGTTCAACACCGGGAGTCTTTTATCTCTGGAATGGGAATATCATGAAATATTGGGTGGGTATCGATGATAAAAAATTTGTTGAGCAGGAATTGTTGAACGAGTTGAAAAAATAATCCTTACCATCTCCATTGATCAAGCTCATCCTGCAAAAAATCTCCTCCGGATTACTCGTCGTTGCCGGCGTTGTGGGTGTGGTGTTTTTCCTTTTCAATGTGCTTCCCGGTGATCCTGCCAGAATGATGCTTGGGCAAAGAGCAGATGTAGCATCTGTTGAGGCCATCAATCGTGACCTGGGGCGTGATTTGCCGCCAATGAAGCAGTTTTTATTGTATGCCAATGATCTTTCTCCGCTGAGTATATTGAATACATTGGATTCTTCGTCGCGGATTTTTGCAGATAATGCCAAGTACGGTAAGATAGTATCCTTGATTCCATTGGGAGAGAAAAAAGTTGTTTTGAAATCACCGTACCTGCGGCGTTCTTATCAATCGCAGGAGCGGGTGACTACGGTTTTGATGGATGCACTTCCGGGGACAATCGTTTTGTCTTTCGCAGCCTTGCTTTTTGCAGCTGTCGTGGGCATTGCACTTGGGGTTTTATCAGCTTTGCGTTTTCAGAAATTTGAAGATCACTTCACACTGATCATTTCAGTGCTCGGAATGTCCGTGCCTTCTTTTTTCGCCGGGATTCTGATCGCATGGCTCTTCGGATTTGTTTTACATGATTATACCGGACTTGAAATGACAGGTAGTTTATATATCGTTGATCCTTTTGATGGGATGCAGATTCAATGGAAGAACTTGATTTTGCCTGCATTTACGTTGGGTATTCGTCCATTGTCTGTCATCGTTCAGCTTACACGCAGTTCGATGCTGGAAGTAATGGCCATGGATTATATCCGTACTGCCCGGGCAAAAGGTTTGTCTCCCTGGCTGGTAATTGGAAAGCATGCCTTGCGAAATGCATTGAATCCTGTGCTGACTGCATTGTCAGGTTGGTTGGGCTCATTGTTGGCCGGTGCCGTTTTTATCGAGTATATTTTTGGATGGAAGGGTGTCGGCAAAGTGACTGTAGATGCTCTCGAACACTACGATTTTCCTGTGGTGATGGGAGCTGTATTAATGGTGTCGTTTTTCTTTGTGATAATCAATATTCTGGTTGATATCCTTTATGCGCAGCTCGATCCACGAATCCGTGTGCAATAACATTGTTCAATTGTTTGTTTCTAATGATGCCAGGATTAAATGTAAAGGATCTGGTTTTCTTACCGGTTTTCAACTGAATTGAGGGAAGGTTTTGCCCCGGAGTTTATTAACAAGACTTTAACCATAAGTCGCGTTATCATTCAGTGAACTTTCACGTTTAATGAAGTATACTTGCACTGCCTCTTAAAATTATAGCATATCATGGTTGATATTCGGGAAATTAATGAAAAAATTCAGCAGGAATCAGCGTTTATTGATCTGTTGAATATGGAATTGGGAAAGGTAATCGTCGGACAAAAATATATGCTCGACCGGTTGCTGATAGGAATGCTTTCTAACGGTCACCTGTTATTGGAAGGTGTTCCGGGTCTTGCGAAAACGCTGGCCATTAAATCTCTTTCCTCTGCTATCCACGCAAAATTCAGTCGACTACAGTTTACACCTGATTTATTACCTGCCGATTTGGTTGGTACTATGATCTATAATCAGAAGCAGGAGCAATTTACCGTTCGTAAAGGTCCCCTGTTTGCGAATTTCATTCTGGCAGATGAGATCAACCGCGCTCCGGCAAAAGTACAGAGTGCCTTGCTCGAAGCGATGCAGGAGCGTCAGGTGACGATTGGTGATGAAACCTTCAAACTCGAAGAACCGTTCCTCGTTTTGGCAACGCAGAATCCGGTGGAGCAGGAGGGAACATATCC
Organism: Bacteroidia bacterium; assembly: GCA_017995075.1. Classification (GTDB taxonomy): domain Bacteria; phylum Bacteroidota; class Bacteroidia; order AKYH767-A; family OLB10; genus JAJTFW01. The sequence continues at coordinate 4,065 of JAGOJO010000154.1, forward strand.
ACTTCCGGAAGCACAGCTGGATCGTTTTATGCTGAAGGTGGTTATCGGATATCCTTCAAAAGAAGATGAACGCTTGATTGTTCGTCAGAACCTCGCTCAGGACTTCCCGAAAATTAATCCGATCATTGATACCGCTACAATTGTAAATGCGCGTAATGCGGTTCGTAGTGTGTATATGGATGAGAAAATTGAGAAATATATTCTGGATATCGTTTTCGCTACTCGTTTCCCGAAAGAAAATAATCTGCGTAAGTTGGAGAATCTGATTAACTATGGTGGATCTCCCCGTGCAAGTATTAATCTGGCTCTTGCCGCTAAAGCATATGCATTTATTAAGCGTCGTGGTTATGTGATTCCTGAGGATGTACGTGCTATTTGTCACGATGTGATGCGTCATCGTATCGGACTTTCGTATGAAGCCGAGGCAGAGAATATCACTACAGATGATGTAATCAATGAAGTGTTAAATATTGTAGAAGTACCATAGGCCTTCGCGAATGGAGTCATCAGAACTGTTAAAACGGGTACGGAAAATCGAGATCAAAACGCGGGGA
>JAGOJO010000155.1 GCA_017995075.1 Bacteroidia bacterium
ACTGGTGCGGCTGGTGCAAACGAATGGATGCAAGTACCTTCAAAGATTCAGCTGTTGTAGAATATATCAAAGAAAACTACTATGCTGTAAAGCTCGATGCCGAAACAAAAGACACGATTCGTTTCCGTGATAAGGTCTTTGTTTTTAAGCCCGAGTACAAAGCAAATGAACTTGCTGTATCGCTGCTGAATGGCAAAATGGGATATCCCAGTTTCGTTGTAATGGATGAAAAGTACACCTTGTTAACTCCACTCTCGGGATTTCATACAACTGCAGAGCTGATGCCGATCCTCACCTTCTTTGGATCAAACAAATACCAAACGATGAAATGGGAAGATTATCCCAAGCAATAAATAAACTGAAAAAAAAAGAAAAGCTGTCTGTGAAGGCAGCTTTTCTTTTTTTGTATAAACCCGATCTCAAACAATGCTAGGGATTAACGCAGACAGATATCGGAGTTGAATTTAGTTGGCAGAGAATGATCAGAAATAGAAATTCAGATTGATAGCTCCGTTCGCATTATCATTATCGAATGTAAATACAGACGACTTTCCTGTATTGCTCACCTTTGTCTCTGCACTGGAACCGTTCCAGCTTTCGGTTTGTAATTCACCTTGTCCGGTAGAGATCAATGATGGTCCCCAACCAAACTCAGCACTCATCGACATTTTAGCGGCAAAGAAATACTCCACACCTACAAATCCACGCAATTGAAAACCGAAGGAATTACCCGGTTTTTCTGATTTGGTTCGGGTAGCCTGATTTTCACTGCTTAGCGCATTGCCGTAGGAATAACTTGTTTTTTCGGTTTGGATATTGAACAGTAATTCACCACCATAAAAACCTTTTACCCGTGATTTACCTCTCCATTTCTGAATACCACCGCCAATGGTGATATTGCTCGAAGAAGTCTTCGTTTCATTGGCAACAGTTTCATTCGGATTTGTACTTCCCACACGGGCAACCAGTGTATCTTCTTTCACCACACCCACACCCAGACGCAACTTAGCCCTGTATGCAAAATTTTCCTTCTTCACGTAGAGACCGGAGAAAGTAAGCGGGTTACCGGCACCAAACTCCGCCGATGGAGAATCATTGGAATCATTAAACAGGCTTCCACCGTATTTAAGGAATGGAACTGCATCAATTCCGATAGCAAATTCGCCCGGTTCAGGTGTAATGATAACGCCGTTTTTGTTTTTCAGCGGTTCCTGCGCAAATGCCATTGAACATGTCAGGAGCATTGCCGCTGTAATCAGATGTTTCTTCATAATTGGGTTTAAGTTTCCGTAAAACGAAAATAGTGAAAATGAATTGTGCGGGACCAAAATCAGGTCGCAAGGATGCGATTTATCCGCATCATCTCCAGATCCAGCGGTTCATGTTGGCGGGCGGCACTGGCAAATGGCAGGAAGTTCTTCTCCCCTTTCCTGATCCCCACCATCTTTCTGTTCTCCCCTTCCAGCAATGCTTCTACAGCCCAAACGCCGAACTTAGCAGCCAGAATACGGTCGAAGGCTGTCGGACTTCCACCGCGTTGCACATGTCCCAGCACCGTTACTTTGGTATCGTAATGTGCCAATCGTTCCTTCAGATGTTGCGCCACCTCCGCCGCTCCACCATTTTTTTCACCCTCTGCCACCAGAATAATGCTACTCGATTTATTATTCGCCTTTCCTTCCTCCAGTTTACTCACCAGGGCATCAAAGTCGGTATGTTTCTCCGGCAACAAAATATCTTCAGCGCCACCAGCCAATCCCGACCAAAGCGCAATGCAACCTGAATCGCGGCCCATCACTTCAATGAAGAAGCAACGATCATGCGAAGCTGCTGTATCTCTGATTTTATCGATCGCTTCAATGACGGTGTTCACGGCTGTATCAAATCCCAGCGTATAATCTGTTCCGGTGAGATCATTATCGATGGTGCCGGGAATCCCCATCATACGGATATCCGGATAACGCTGGCAAAATGCTTCTGCACCTTTGAAGGTTCCATCTCCGCCAATCGCAACAATAGCATCGATCTGGTGCTGCTTCAGATTTAGGTAGGCTTTCTGCATTCCTTCCTCTGTCATAAAATCTTTACTTCTGGCTGTTTTCAAAATAGTACCGCCACGTTGAATGATATTACTAACAGAACGGGAAGTTAACGGCTTGAACTCGTCTTCAATCATTCCCTGATACCCGCGCATAATTCCATAAACACGCAGGTTATGTACCAAAGCCGTACGAACTACAGCACGGATACAGGCATTCATTCCGGGCGCATCTCCACCGGAACTGAAAACCGCCAATCGTTGAATAGCTGACATAATTTTCTTGTTTCAGCGAAGCTATGAAGGAATCGTTAACCACACTGCCTGTAACCCAAAATTTACAGTTTGTTGATGTACATAGTTCATGTGGAAAACATGCCGAATTGGTGACTGAAACCCAACCTTGGTTTGTAGGAAGCCCTTTATTTTTGAAGTATAAATGAATCTTATGGAACCGGATAAAAAGAACCCCTGGACAACCTTATCGACAGAATTGAAATACGATAATCCCTGGATTCAGGTGAATGAATCGAAGGTGTTGAATCCTGCAGGTAATCCGGGGATTTATGGTGTAGTGCATTTTAAAAACAGAGCCATCGCTGTTATTCCACTGGATGAAGATAACAATACGTGGATCGTCGGGCAATACCGATATACACTCAACTCCTACGAATGGGAAGTCCCGGAAGGAGGTTGTCCGGAAAAAGAAGATCCTTTAAATGGTGCAAAACGGGAGCTGGAAGAAGAAGTAGGCTTACAGGCAAAGAGTTGGACAATGATCATGGAATCGCAGCTCAGCAACTCGGTTTCAGATGAAATCGGATACACGTTTGTAGCGAGAGATCTCAGCTATGTTGGAAGCTCACCGGAAGAAACGGAGCAACTGCATGTCCGTAAGTTACCTTTTGATGAATTATTGGAAATGGTTTTCAGAGGGGAAATTCGGGATTTGATCAGTGTAGCGTCCATTCTGAAGACAAAACTCATGTTAGACAGAGGTGAATTGTAGTTTTATTTGCAAAACACCTTTTACCAAATACTCGAAAATAATGCTGATTTTCAAATTCATATTTCTGATTTTCAGTAGTTTAAAATTATATCGCTAAAGTTATATTGCAGGATTTGAAAGAAAGTTGAATATTGAGGTATAAATTCCTTGATATGAATTATCGACTGCTTCTGTTTTATGCGATTGTTGGATTCTGTCCTTTATTGGTTTCCGGTCAAAATAACACCGTGACTTCCGGCGCTTCTGTTTCGGCTGCCAACCGGAAGATAAGCTATAGTATCGGACAAGTATTTTACCGGACAAATCAATCAGCCTCGCATATTTTGAGGGAAGGTCTACAGCAACCATATACAGCTCCTTCTCCATTGTATTCACATGTTATCCCTACTTATTTAGGAACATCAGGGGCATCGCTGAGTGCATTAAACCGAAAACTAAGTTACACCATCGGACAACCGTTTTACATTTTAAAATCCGGAAGCGGAGGAAAAGTCAGAGACGGGATTCAACAGCCATTGTTATCACCTGTCATGCTCAATCTGCATCTGTTTATAGAAGGATTCTACCAGGGTGGCGGAGTGATGGCGGATATACTGGGAGGTGGTATCTGTGATTCCATTCGGGTAGAACTTCATGACCCGATGTCGCCGACAAGCATTATCTACACTACATCTACACTTTTATCTATTTATGGCAATGCGCATGTCTATATACCACCTGCATTACGCGGTGAATATTACTATGTAGTGATTCGTCATCGTAATACCATCGAGACCTGGAGTAAATTTCCCATACACATGACTTCCGCCAGTACATTAAATCTTAAAACAAACTAACATTTAGACAACCTGAAAAATCTAACAGTATGATCTATAAAATTACTTTCAAAACAGTAAAAGGTATAGGACAATTCTTCTTTACCTTTTTGCTCCTGAATTTGCTCTTTCAAAATGAATTGCAAGCACAGGCGCCAACCAGAATCAGTTACCAGGCAGTCATGACTGATACTTCAGACTTGCCCATTCTGAATGCTACAGTTGGCATTCGTATTTCCATCTTACAAGGTAGTTCTTCCGGAACTGCGGTATTTGTAGAGACACATACCACTGCCACCAATGGAAATGGATTAATCAGTATCCAGATTGGCGGAGGTACTGCAGTGACAGGATCTATCGGAGCGATTGATTGGTCTACTGGTCCTTATTTCGTGCTCACAGAGACAGATCCAAATGGAGGAACAAATTATACTATTACCGGAACATCTGAGCTACTGAGTGTTCCCTATGCATTGTATTCTGTAAATGGAACACCCGGACCAGTAGGTCCTGCCGGTCCACAAGGTGCAACAGGAGCTCAAGGTTTAACTGGTCCTCAAGGTCCAGCGGGTCCTGCCGGTCCACAAGGCGCTACAGGGTTTCAAGGTCCATCGGGTCCTGCCGGTCCACAAGGTGCAACAGGAGCTCAAGGTCCAGCGGGTCCTGCAGGTGCTTCGGGACCACAAGGTGCTACAGGAGCTCAAGGTTTAACAGGTCCA
>JAGOJO010000067.1 GCA_017995075.1 Bacteroidia bacterium
TTGATCTCAATGGAAAACTTCATGAATCTGCTTTAATGAATCTGCAGGAAGGGTCTCAAACCCTCGAACTAGGAATTGAAGAATTACCTCCCGGAATATACCTGATTCAACTTCGCACAACAGATGGAGAAGTTACCAGCAAAAAATTAATACGAATGTAATTCGCAATGCAAAAAAAGAGGCTGTTCAGATGAGCAGCCTCTTTTTTTATGCATACAAGAATAAATTACTTAGTTTCGAATGCAGTTTCGAAATTGATTTTAAAATACTCACATGCTAACTTTTAAAAAATGAAATTTTCATCAATTAAAAATTCATCGGCTTTAACGATTCAGAAATTGCCAGGAAATACTCTTACTGACTTTCAGCAAATGCTTTAAATCTGTTCAGATAATCCTGCGAAGTCTTTTTAAAGGTGCTTTGCATAAAAAAAGCAAACAATTTCATCACACCTGAAAACTTAAAATAATTATCAGTTGAGTACTTTGTTTGTTGCGGTCCGACTTCTTCAAAAAGATTCTTAACTTCATTATAAACGTTCTGAACATCGTAAGTACCTGAAAACTCAAATGGCAAATTCCGAACAGTAACGGTTTCTGTCATCACCATTTTACGTTTGCCCATTTGAAACTCTAAACGTGAGATAGCTCCTGGCTGACCAGGCACACCACTAACCGGCTCAAAACTGATTAAACCGGGCATCCAGTGCTTCAGATTTTCAGGATTATCAAAAAGTTCTATCAGCCGTTGACGGGGTAAATTGATGATCACTTCACATGAATAGCGCATTTTTCGACATTTTTATGGCGTTTTTACTCTCAAAACAGTAAAAAAACCAGGATCTTGTCGCCAAAATTAAAAAAATACCTAAATTAAGGGCTTCAAATAATACGCGCCTTGACTATCCACATCCGTTACCTCATCTTACTTATGTTCACCGGCTTTTTTGCGAAAGCCCATTCTAATGCTGAACATAAACATTCGTCCCCCGTTGAATTCAAAGAAAACAAGGGACAATGGCATTCCAATGTGCTCTATCGGGCCGACATTCAGGGTGCTGCATTCTTTCTGGAAAAAAAGGGATTTACCTTTTCATTATTCAGTCCCGAACAGGTCAATGAAATTCACAACATTGAACGCAAGCAGGGATTGCAGGTTGCCAACAGTCAACGCATAAAATTTCACGGACTGAAAGTCAGTTTTGAAGGAGCAGGCGATGCCATGATGCTGCCATCAGAACCATTGGCGGGCATCAACAATTATTATTTAGGAAACATCGAGTCAAAATGGGCAACCAATGTTTTAGGGTATAGCCATATCCGTTATATTGGTTTGTATCCGGGAATTGATTTATCACTTTACAGCGAAGAAGGGGCTGCAAAATATGATTTCATTGTAGCACCAGGTGCTGATCCGAATCTGATTGCCATGAAGTATGATGGCGGAGATTATATGTCTATTGATGAAACCGGATCATTGATTATAGGCACCAGTGTTGGCAACTATTCGGAGATGAAGCCTATTGCCTATCAGATGATCAATGGAAAAAAGAAATTCGTTTCATGTGTATTTGCAAAAGAAGGACAAACTATTCAGTTCAGTCTGGGCAGATATAACAAACAACTGCCATTGATTATTGATCCTGTGGTGGTAGCATCCACATATTCGGGAGGTGCTGTTACTACTTACGGACACAGTGCTGCCTATGATGATCTTGGCAATGTTATTACAGGCGGCAGATGTTTCGGCGCCGGCTATCCAATTACCCCCGGAGCTTTTGATGCAACATTCGGTGGAAGTGTGGATATGGCAGTAACAAAACTAAATCCGACAGGTTCAGCCCGAATTTATTCCACATACATTGGCGGATCAAATGATGAATATGTACACAGTATGTTTTCTACTGCCAATGGTGATTTGATTCTATATGGATCATGTGCATCTCCAAACTACCCTACTACAGCCGGGTGCTATGATGCCAGTCATAATGGTTTGTACGATATTGTAATTTCAAAATTAAACAGCACCGGCACGGCTTTGATAGGCTCCACATTTTTAGGAGGCACAGGGAATGACGGACAAAATGCGATTGCCTATAACTATGGAGATCCTTTCCGTGGAGAGGTTATTGCAGATGCTGCAGGGATTATCTATGTTGCATCTTTTTCTTCGAGTAATAACTTTCCCGCAGCAGGTAGTATTGACAATACACAGAATGGAGGACAGGATGGTGTTGTAATAAAAATGGATGCAACCTTAACCACTCGATTATGGGCGACCTTTATCGGTGGATCAGGTGAAGATGCTGCCTATGGATTGAAACTGGATGCCGGTGGATTTGGATTATACATTGCAGGTGTAACCAACAGTACAAATTTTCCAGTGCAGGCAGGTGCAATACATCCTACCTACTTAGGCGGTGGTATGGATGGTTGGTTGGTTTATCTCGCTGCATCAGGCGTCTTCACACTTGCATCAACTTACATCGGAACTTCAGGTTACGATCAGGCCTACTTCATTCAGCTGGATGCGCAAAACAGTGTCTATCTCTACGGCATTACAGAAGGAAACTTACCTATCACTCCCGGATGTTATGGAGTTGTCAGCGGTGATATATTTATCATGAAATTTCCATTTAACATCAGTGCAGTTACCTATCAAACCTGTCTTGGTAGTAACAGTGGGACAAACTTTTCTCCTACTGCATTCCTTGTTGACAATTGCAAAAAAGTTTACATCAGTGGTTGGGGAGATCCCAGTAGTTATGCCATTACCACCAATGCAGTTTCTGCTTCCGGTGGTTTTTATGTGGCAGTAATGGACCAGAATGCAACAAGTCTTGTTTTTGCTACACGCTATGGAGGTGGTGGTTTCGACCACGTAGATGGCGGCACCAGTCGTTTCGATAGTCGTGGTGTAGTTTATCAAAGTGTTTGTTGTGGAAGTACCACCTTTCCTACATTACCCGGTAGTGTTTCGCCAACTAAAAATGGTTCCGCAGGATGGGATATTGCAGTTTTTAAAATTGATATGCAGCTTTCCGAAATTGAAGTTACAGCTGCTGCGAGTCCTTCGTTAAGCGGATGTGTACCCTATACCGTCAACTTCAACGCATTGCCGGTTGGTGGATCCCCGGGTGTTGTGTACTCATGGAATTATGATGATGGGACTACGCCGGATAGTATCAAATCTCCTTCGCATACATTTACTGCCGTCGGGTCATATGATGTAACAGTAATTGTTTTCGATTCTACAACATGTAATGAACGGGATACATTCCTGATGACGATAGATGTACTTTCGGGTCCGGCTGATCCATTTCCCGCTGATACATTACTCTGCCCTGGATCCAGTCTGACATTAAGTGCTCTGAACACCGGAGCCAACTATTCGTGGAGTACCGGAGCTACTACACAAACAATTTCGGTTAACAGTACAGGATTGTACTACGTAGATATCTCCTTAACCGGTTGTCAATTGCGCGACAGTATTAATGTACTAACCTTATCCAGTATAAGTATTGGGCCTGACTCTACGATATGCAGTAATGACAGTATATTTCTAGACCCCGGAGTCAGTGGTGCTTCGTATTTATGGTCAACGGGTGCAACTACACAATCGATTTACGCCAACACTTCAGGAACGTATTGGGTTGAAATAAGTGCTTCCGGTTGTCAGCTAAGGGATTCCATGCTTGCTACCGTTAACGCCTTACCGAATATTAACCTTGGATCTGACACTACACTTTGCCCTTCAGCTTCCATCACTCTCAATGCAGGAAATGCAGGTGCAAATTATTTATGGTCAAACGGCACATCGTTGCAAACCCTCGCTGTAAATTCTGCCGGTACATACTGGGTAGAAGCAGCAAATGGGAACTGTATTGACAGAGACAGTATAGTGATTAGTTTTCTTAGCAGTATTAGCATTGGCCCCGATTCAACAATTTGTGATTCATCAAGTATTCTGCTTGATCCGGGATTTGCAGGTGCAACGTATCTATGGTCAACTACCGCTACTACACAAAGCATCTCGGTAAACACTTCCGGCACATATTGGGTACAGGTAAGTACTGCAGGTTGTCAGCTACGAGACACCATGATCGCCACTGTCAATGTAATTCCGGTTATTGATCTGGGAAGTGATACAACACTTTGCCCGGGCAATACAATGGTGCTGGACGCTGACAATGCCGGTGCAAGTTATCTATGGTCGGGAGGAACAAGTAACCAGACTTATACTGTTACTACTGACGGCACTTATTGGGTAGAAGCCTCAAACGGAAACTGCAGATCGCGCGACAGCATTGATATCGTATATTCGATACCGTTATCCTCCACCTCTGATACAACTTTATGCAACGGCCTTAGCTTTACAATTCAGGCTACTGGACCTGGTGCATTCACATGGTCTGATGGAACCAACGGCACCTCGCTTGTTGTAAACACCACCGGAATATATTGGGTTGAGTCAAATGATAATGGATGTATCCAGCGAGACACAACAGTAGTAACCTTTGCAACTCAGCCTGTAGTTGACATCGGTGCGGATGATGTATTATGTCCGGGCGACACATTGATTCTCGATGCAACAAATACCGGCGCTTCTTATCTCTGGCAGGATGGAAGTACCAGCCCTACGTTTACAGTAACCGGAACCGGGATTTACTATGTAACTGCCAGTGCAGGAAATTGCTTCGACCGTGACACGATAGATTTATTCTTCGAGCCGAAGCTGGTACTCGCTCCTGACACAGGCATCTGTGAACTCGAATCGGTTACATTGAGCACCCCTCTTTCTGGATTATATTTATGGTCGAATGGAAGCACCTCACCATCGATCACCGTAACACAGGCAGGCACCTACGTTTTAACTTTATCGACCACTGATTGTGTTCAGCGAGACACGGTGGTTGTATCGGTACAGCCATTGCCCATCGTTGATTTTGGAGCAGACACCACACTCTGTCCGGGTGCAAACCTGGTTCTCGATGCCACCAATACAAACGCCACTTACTTCTGGCAAAACGGTACCACAGCCAATCAGTTTGCAGTTACTTACGAAGGACAATTCTCGGTAGATGTAACTATAAATTCATGCACTACAAGGGATTCAATTTATGTCAACTATGAGCCTGTACTTGAGCTAGGACCAGACGATACAATCTGTGTCGGACTCAGTTATGCACTGGCATCTCCGATAACTGGCACTGCCTATCAATGGTCAGATGGATCCACAACATCGGCCATCAGCATCACTCAAAGCGGCAACTATGCACTTACTTTAACAACCCAATACTGCGTTCAAACAGATGATGTGGATCTAACGGTATTGCCTATACCCGAAGTAGACCTGGGACCTGATTCACTTCTTTGCGAAGGCGAATCCATCACCCTAGATGCAGGCACTAACGGAAACGATTATCTCTGGAGCGACGGAAGTACAGGACAAACATTATTCGTTGATCAAACGGGCACAATTTCCGTAGCAGTAAATGATGGATACTGCACCGGATACGATACAGTACGAATTGACGTTGCTGACTTCAACGACCTCAACCTTACATTATCCATCTGCAATCAAACAGAACTCATATTACAGGCACAGAAAAACGGCACATCCTTCTTATGGTCAACAGGAGAAACAACGCCTGAGATCGTAGTGAAAGATACAGGCATGTATTGGGTTGAGACAAAGATCGGACGCTGCTCTGTTCGCGACACCTTGCACGTTGAAGGTGCACCGGGCTTCTCTGCTGTGTATCTTCCAAGGGCATTCAGTCCAAACAACGATGGGAAAAATGATCAGTTCTTCGGAGCAGGTGAGCGACTCGATGAGTTCTCCATCCGCATATTCAATCGTTGGGGACAAGAAGTATTTTATTCCAACTCAACAGAAAATGGATGGGATGGTAAATACCAGGGAGCAGAAGTTCCTGAAGGTATTTACATGTACAAAGTCCGATACAAAACGCCTTGCAATAAAGATCGCTCAAGCGAGAAAACAGGCGCTGTAACCTTATTACGATAAAATCAGCAAAGGGGATAAAACATAAAACTTTATCCCCTTTTATTATCCGCCCGGTCCGTAAAGAAGCTCCCTCATATTTTCCTTTCCGGGAGGTAAAAGCTTCAAATTTCCGATCAACTTCAGCGCACGATCGATACGTAGTTGCGAACTCTTCACTCCACTCACGTAGTAAATTATATTTCGTTGCTTACCGGGTGACAAAGCCCGAAACCGCTCATCTCCCTCAGGATCCTGCGCCAATAACTCCTCAAGTTCCTCCGGTACCGGCATACCAAACTCACTTTCATCAGGCACCAGCTCCACATCCACTGCATCGCCCAATTTGAGTTTTAGTACAGCTAACCGTGACTTATTTATACTGATATACGCCATTCCTGATCGCAGTGCCATTAAACCACAAGGGTAGCTTACTTTCTGATTAACGGTACATATAAAACGTTTCTTACCCGGACCACCCGCCTTCTTCACGATATTCGCAGGCACCTCTATAATATGCATGCCCATCAGATATGGCAGCTTATCAATACGCGAGGAGAATGATATTTTCTTCGATGGCATAATGAATGAATTGAATCAAATTTCGATCAATCAACTGTTATCACAAAATAAAAAGTGCCTCAATTTTACGATTTTGTTTATCAATATTCTGAAATTAATGTGGAAGCATTGGAATTTTAATTTCCTACTGGTAAAACAGCATCTGAAAAAATAATCCAAATGATAGCCATGATAAAACGACATGAAATAAAAAAGCCGTTCCTGATAGAACGGCTTTATCAATATTAGAAGTGGGTTATTTTAGTTTAAACGACTCCATGAATTTCGTGGTGTAATTACCTTTTCGGAAATCCTCGTTCTGCATCAGTTGCTGATGGAACGGAATCGTTGTTTTTACGCCCTCAATTACGAATTCACTTAATGCACGCTCCATCGTTTGAATTGCTTCCTCACGCGTCTGAGCGATCGTGATCAGCTTCGCAATCATCGAATCGTAGTAAGGTGGAATTGTATAACCAGCGTAGATATGTGAATCTACGCGAACACCATGTCCACCGGGTTGGTGCAATACGGTAATGCGGCCCGGACTTGGACGAAAATCATTATACGGATCTTCCGCATTGATACGACACTCAATCGCATGCATAGCCGGGAAGTGATTTTTACCACTAATCGGCACACCGGCAGCGATTTTAATTTGTTCTTTAATCAGATCATAATTGATTACTTCTTCTGTCACGGGATGCTCTACCTGAATACGGGTATTCATCTCCATGAAATAGAAGTTTGCATATTTATCAACGAGGAATTCGATAGTACCTACGCCTTCATAACTACTGGCCAACGTTGCTTTAATTGCAGCGTCTCCCATCTGCTCCCGCAACTTCTCGGTCATAAATGGACTTGGGGTTTCCTCCAATAGTTTTTGGTGACGACGTTGAATTGAGCAATCGCGTTCGCTCAGGTGACAAGCTTTTCCGTATTGATCACCGGCAACCTGAATCTCGATATGACGTGGTTCCTCAATGTATTTCTCCATGTAGAGACCATCGTTACCGAAAGCAGCACCTGCTTCAGCCTGCGCTGTTTCAAATGCTTTCTGCAAATCTTCTTCTTTCCAAACAATCCGCATTCCACGTCCGCCGCCACCAGCAGTAGCTTTGATGATAACGGGATAGCCGATTTCCTTCGCCTCTCTTTTACCATGCTCCACATTCTCAAGTAAGCCCTCTGAACCTGGAATAGTAGGCACTCCTGCTCTCTTCATGGTATCCTTGGCATTGGCTTTATCTCCCATTGCATCAATCTGCTCGGGTGTTGCACCAATAAATTTAATTCCATGCTGAGCGCAGATAGCGGAGAAGCGGGAGTTTTCAGAAAGGAAACCGTAACCCGGATGAATCGCATCGGCATTTGTGATTTCTGCAGCGGCGATGATACGCGGGATATTCAGATAAGAATCACGGCTGGGAGGAGGGCCGATACATACTGCTTCATCAGCAAAACGCACGTGCAGACTTTCTTTATCGGCAGTAGAGTAAACTGCAACAGTGCGAATACCCATCTCCTTACAGGTACGGATAATCCGCAAAGCAATTTCTCCACGATTGGCAATCAGAATTTTCTTGAACATACTTTCTATTGGGTATAGGCATCACCGTTATTCAGCAAACACCTTTACTTCTTTAAACCCATGAATGAACTCATGAGTGTGTTCTTGATTAATTTTATTTTTCCTGCTGGAATTTAGCCGGAAAGGTCGTGACTAAATGAACAGCGTTGTGGTTCAATCAGGAAGGATCAACCAGGAACAACGGAGTATCGTATTCAACAGGTTTTGAGTTATCCACCAGTACTTTTACAACACGGCCTGACACCTCAGATTCAATTTCGTTAAACAACTTCATCGCTTCGATGATACAAAGAACCTGACCCGGTTTAATTTCATCTCCTACATTAACGAAGATTGGTTTATCAGGACCTGCAGCGCGATAGAAAGTACCGATCATCGGGCTTTTTACCGTTATATATTTTGCTTCATCTGCAGAAGCAGCGGGAGCAGCAGCAGGAGCGGCAGGTGCAGCAGCGGGAGCAGCTACAGGTGCGGGGGCCACAGCAACAGGCTGCATCACCGGAGCAGGTGCTACCATTGTATGCACAACCTGATCTGACTTAGGTGGATTATTTTTGATCGTGATTTTCATGTCCTTGAGCTCCAGGTTCACTTCACTTACCCCGGCTTTAGCTACGAACTTGATCAGCTCTTCGATTTCCTTTTTATTCATAAGGATGGTTGATTTTGAATGGCTAAAAGTAGTTTAAAAATCGAATCCCTCGAAAAAAAATCAGCTGGTTTTTGAAGAAAATTTATCGTTTTTACTTGATTTTAGGCGAAAAAACAAGCATTTCACTTGAAAATGACTGAAAATCACGAAAAATCAAAAAATGGAGATGAAATAGAAATTTTAAAAAAAACCTGCAAAAGTTTAAAAAAAGAAGGCCCGGATTTTCATCCGGGCCTTCCCTATAGATTTCAGAAGAAATTAGTTCTTCACGAATTTCATTGAAACACGACCTTCAGCAGTAGTAGCAGTCAGGTTGTACATTCCAGAAGCAAGTGCACTTACGTTCCAGAACATTTTGCTTTCACCTTTAGCAACTGTGCCAAGATCCTGGCTCATGATTAATTTACCGAACATATCAGTTACAGTGATCATTACATCGCTGCTCTTCTCTAATTGAAGTGCGAGGTTAATGTTATCATTTGTAGCAGTTGGGTAAACATAAGAACCAGAAAGGATGTTGTTAGGCTCTTCGATAGAAGTAGTTGTAGTAACAGGGATACGAATAGCATTCAGAACAAGGCCTGAACCTGCATCGATTACTAAACCAGCAACATACAATTGACCTTTATCCCATGCAGCACCAGCAGTACCAGTGAAAGAATAAGTGTAAGGAGTACCAGAAACAACAGATCCAGGGATACTTCCTGACTGTCCGCTGAATGTACCAAGTAACAAACGGTTAACGAAGTTGTAGTTCATAGAAGCAGCAGGAACTGGTGAACCGAAAGCTTCGAAACCACCCATAGGACCATTAGCACCGTTAGCGTAAGAGTTCACCTGATTGTAAGCAGCAGTAGTACCAGTTACACTGTCTTCAGCAACAACCGCCATGAAACGGAAGTCACCAGACATATTCATAGTGAAGTTAGCATTCAATTCGATATTGATTGCATTGTTGTTTGTGTTTACAGTAGCAGTACCACCAACAACAACCATTGGAGCATTAGGAACTACATCAAGGAATGCAGCTTCGAGTTCAGATGGATCGATTTCAACATCACGGTTTGGAACGCAGCTTGGGTAACCACCAATCAAACCACCAAGACCTTGATCATAAGCAGTAACAACCATTGGATCTGCATTGTGAACTGCAACACCAACGAATTTGTCACCATATGTATCATGCATATAATCCATGAATACAGCACCACGTGGGCACCACTGACACCATGTACCAGTTGCTTCTTCAGCGAAGAAGTTACGATCAGGATGTGCAGTAACACCTTCACAAGCAAATGATGAAGAGTTGTTAGCAGTACTTAATTCAGAAGCACCGTTGTTAACATTACTGATAGTAGCAGTAATAGTTTGTGAACCTGCGAGAGTGCTGTAAGGTGCAGTTGCAGTAAGTGCATAAGAAGAAAGAGGAGCAATACTTACACCAGTAATAGATTGATTGTAAGTGTTAGTTCCATCAGTCCATGAATAATCGAAAGAAGTGATAGTAGTAGTACCGTTGTTAGTCAGGATAGTCTGAACGTTCAATGGTAAACCAGTAAGGTATTTAGCATATTCAGTGAACACAGGACGTGGGTCATTTTTACCAACGATTGTGCTTGATACAGCTAAGTCAGTTCCTGCAGTAGGCTCATAGATGTTTACATCATCGATAGCCATACCATATAACCAACCACCACCATCATCATATTTGAAACCAATTTTCACATTGTTATTTCCTGCATAAGCAGAAAGGTCACAATAGTTAGCCTGCCATCCGTTAGCTGTGTTACCAGCAACAGTTAACACGTCAGTCCAGGTAACTCCACCATCAGTAGAAGCAACGATCTTCGCTTCCTCAGATACACCCTGATAAGACAGGTTGAAGTAATACGCTTCATAGCTCATGAACACGTTTGTATAAGTGCTCAAGTCTAAAGTTGGTGTGATAAGGATATCATTGCTTTTATCGCAATTGCAACCATCATCATTTGTACCAGCCATCAACGTATGTGCAACAATCGGGAATGATGTTGTTTGAAGAGCTGTGTTGGCACCGAAATTCCAACCACCATCAGTAGCGTTGGTAACGATTGTCCAGTTAGTTGGAAGTGCTCCACCCTGGAAGTCTTCCGTGAGGATTTGTGCATTCGCAAGGCCAAATGACGCTCCTGCAAACAGCAAACTGAGTAATAGTTTTTTCATTGAGTTTTAATTGTGATTTTAGTTGTCCAAATATAGGTATTTCCAGTACAAACTTAACTAAAAATGAAGCTTGATCTCTATAAGAAATGTAAAAAAATAGCGAACTGGCGCATTAATTACTGGCTGATAAACAATCATTTACGTTTAATTGCAGTTTGGATCCAATCTTCAATTGCATTTACCTTATGAATTCTTGTATTCCGAAAAGTTTAGAGTCAAATCAGTTGTAAAACAGAAAGGAGTAACACGTCATCGACATGTTACTCCTTCCTTCGAAATATCTAAGTAGCTCAATAAGCCCATTTTACCCAGATAGCTCCCCAGGTAAATCCGCCGCCAAACGCTGCGATGATAATATTATCTCCTTTTTTGAATTTTTTCTCCCACTCCCATAAACACAGAGGAATTGTACCGTTGGTAGTATTACCATAACGCTCAATATTCAGTGTTACTTTTTCATCAGGGAGACCCATCCGTTTAGCAGTTGCATCAATAATCCGCTTGTTTGCCTGATGAGGAATCAACCAGGAAATATCATCTGACTTCAGATTATTCTTTTCCATGATCTCCGCACTCACATCGGCCATTTTTGTAACAGCGAATTTGAAAACGGTTTGACCTTCCTGATAAACGAAGTGTTCTTTCGCTGCTACAGTTTCGAGTGTAGCAGGCTTTACACTACCGCCGGCTTTTTGATGAAGGAAAGCTCTTCCGGCACCATCCACTCTCAGAATAGAGTCCATGATTCCATTTCCCTCTTCATTCGGCTCTAACAGTACCGCACCCCCGCCATCTCCAAAAATCACACAAGTAGCACGATCAGTATAGTCGATAATACTCGACATTTTATCTACTCCAACCACCAGCACCTTTTTATGTGTACCGGTTTCGATAAATTTAGTAGCGGTAGCGAGTGCGAAAATAAAACCTGAACAGGCAGCATTAACATCATAACCCCAGGCATTCACTGCACCAATTTTATCAGCGATAATATTGGCAGTAGCAGGAAACTGCATATCAGGAGTAGTAGTAGCACAAATAATCATCTCGATCTCCTCAGCACCGATCCCTCTTTTCTTCAGCAATGGTAAAATCGCCTGAACGGCCATGTCTGAACTTCCCAGACCTTCACCCTTCAGGATATGTCGCTCCTTAATGCCTGTACGTGTTTCGATCCACTCCTCGTTCGTATCTACCATTTTGGTGAGATCCGAGTTCGTCAACAAATCCGGTGGAACCCATGCGTTGACTGCAGTAATCGCCGCTCTTACTTTGCCCATCTTAGTTCGTGATACTTTCGTGAACAGCCTGCGCAATTTTTTCGGTAAGTCCGGCTGCAGTGACCTTCCTGGTAATATGAATCATGTTCTTGATTGCACGGGCATTTGAAATACCATGTGCAATAATTACCGGACCGTTAACACCTAACACCGGCGTACCTCCGTAATTCTCAAAATTGAACCGATCGAAATATTCGTCTTTGATTTTACGGCGACGGATAAGACTATAAAACGACTCCGCTAATTTCAGAATGACATTGCCGGTGAATCCATCACAAACAATAACATCTGCTTTATCATTAAAGAGATCACGGCCTTCGATATTACCAATAAAATTAATCTCCTTTGTATTCTTTAATAAAGGATGGGCAGCCTGACAAAGCAGATTCCCCTTCTCCTCTTCCTCGCCGATATTCATCAGCCCAACTTTTGGCTTTGGTACACCATAAACGTGCTCCAGAAACAAACTTCCCAGAATAGCGAATTGCTGCAGATGTTCCGGCTTGCAATCGGCGTTCGCACCTGCATCCAGAAACACTCCCCAGCTTCCATCTTCCTTCGGGATAATAGAACAAATAGCAGGACGTAAAATACCGGGCACCGTTTTCACACTGAACATAGCACCTACCATCATTGCCCCGCTGTTACCTGCAGAAGCAAACGCGTCGATCTGACCCTTCTTCAGGTATTCAAATCCACGGGAGATACTCGAATCCGGCTTACCGGGAATGGCGCGCGTAGCATGTTCATCCATACCGATTACCTCTGTAGTATGAACAATATCTACTGCATTAATATCAGCTCCTTCACGGCTAAATAGATCGCGAATAGCCACCTCGTCACCGAACAACACCATACGGGTATCATCCGGTAATTCGGAAAGAGCCTGAATTACACCCAGAACGATTTCGTTCGGAGCATAATCTCCACCCATTATATCAATCCCAATTTTCATCAAGGCTGTTGGTATCTGGCTCGGTTAAAATGATCAAAGTTCACAGGTAAAAAGCTTCAGCAATTATGCCTCACGCTCCATTACCACTTTTCCTTTGTACATCAGTTTACCTTCGTGCCAGTACGCGCGGTGCCAGAGATGTGCTTCTCCTGTAGTCGGATCAATAGCGAGGGTTGGTGCAGTAGCTTTGTAGTGAGTACGACGCTTGTCCCTTCTCGACTTCGAGTGTTTGTGCTTAGGATTTGGCATGACTTCTTATTTATTATTGTATTGAATTTAGTAATCAGTTTAACTTAATCTTCTTCAGTTCAGCCCATCGGCCGTCCTCTGGAGATTTTTCTTCATTCTGCCGGTCTTCTTCTGCTTTCTTCAGATGCTTTAACACCTCCGGATCACAGCCGTCAACCCCGTTTTCATCTTCGGGATGCACCGGATTGTACGGTACCTCCAGACTGATGAAATCATAGAGCGTATTCGATAATTCAATATCATGTGCCGTTTTGGCAATATGAATCGCATCATCGTCGTCGTCTTCATTCTCAGGATGATCCACCATGCGGACTACCAGATGTTTCTCAAACGAAACCGGTAGCACAAAGGACTCCAGACAACGAACACAATCCACCACAACCTCCCCTTCCATCACCAGATCCAGTTGCAAAGTACCGGAACCTTTAAGCAAGCCCGCACTTACCTGAATGTCAGCTTTTTGGATGATAGAATTTTCGCGATCCCCGAAGAAGGAATCTTCTATCCGGAAACTGAACTCATGGTACCCTGCAGGTAACTGAATGAAGCGGATGAGGTATGGTGATTCAGCCATTTCAGAACGATTGGTTTACAGCTTTTGGAATAGCTGCAAGGGGTGCAAAGGTAAAGAAATTAACAATTCGGTGGAAATATGTGTTTACAGAAGTTTCAACAGGCTGAATATCTGCCATTTAATCAGTTTTCTGACCCTAAAAAACCGGCCTTTCACGGAAAAGTCAGGGGTTTCGTTGTGGAATCAACATCGCCTCCATACATTTGAATACACCTCAAACCTACCATCATGAAGAATTTTATCCTACTCGTTTCTTTATTTTCCTGGCTGCTTCCGCAACAATTAAAGGCACAGAAATTTGAAACCAGTTTCGACCAGCCGGGAACGGATATCGGCTACGATGTGATCGAATTATCGGATGGATCATATGTCATTGCGGGAATCACCACTTCTTATAGTTTCGGCGGAAACGACCTGATTGTAACCAAAACAACTGCTTCCGGAGCAATTTTATGGTCAAAGAATTTTGGAGGACCCGGAGATGATGGCGGCAAAGTAATATTTAGCGGTCCAAACGATGATATCTTCGTTGGAGGATATACCACCAATGGCACGAACAAAGAAGGATTTCTAGTAAAACTGACCACCAATGGAGCTTTGATTTGGACTAAAACTTTTGGTGGTGCACTTGCAGATGAATTCACCGGTGGAGGATACAAATCGGGAAAAGTATATCTCTGTGGAAACACTTCGAGTGCCGGCGCAGGTAATTCTGATATCTGGTTCCTGAAAACGGATACTGCGGGAGCCATCATTCAGAATAAAACATTGGGAACTACAGGCGCTGATGTAGCAAACAAACTCACTTTCACGAGTGATAATAATATTGCGGTTGCCGGTAAAACTTCCGGACTTGGATCAAATACTGTCTACGTAGCAAAGCTCAATCTATCCGGAGATTCATTATGGACGAGAAGTTATGATCTTAGCAATAGCACCATCACAAACTACATACCGGAAGCTTTTGGCATCACAGAACTATCAAATCAACAACTTCTGATAACAGGACAAGGATGGGACGTCGGAAATTACCCCAGTACTTTTCATCTCCGGCTTGATCTGAATGGCTCTACCATCTATACCAAGTGGACTACATTACTATCTGATCTGGGCACTGATGTTTGTGCAGGAAAAAACGGAAGCTATTATCTTGTTATTAATAGTTGTAATTTCGGTTGTAGGATAGTTCTAAAGAAGTTTGATAATACCGGAACTGAAACTTTGTATACCGGCTATCAATATCCCGGCGGAAACTCGTACGGAAATTTTTCTTACCCGTATCGGGTGAAACCAATAAGTAATTCAAGAATTCTTATTACTGGCAATTCCAATCTTAAAAACAATAACGCTGACATATATCTGGCCAAACTCGACTCTAACGGCGTTGCGTATACGACATCTGCACCTGCAATCACTTATACAGGATCACTTTCTTTTTGCCAGGGAGGAAGTGTTTTGCTGAAAGTACCATCCGGTTACACCAGGTACAGTTGGGGTAAAACAAATCAGAATCAACTTTCCTATATGAACATTGACAATGATTCATTGACAGTTACTACCAGCGGAAGTTATTTCTGCACAATGTGGAACAGCGCAGGTATGCGAACAACTGCCATGGTAAATGTTACTGTTACGGCAAATCCTTCTGCAACAATTACGGCTGCCACTTCGGCGAATTATTGCAGCAATGGAAATGATTCGTTAAAGCTCACTGCCACTACAGGATTCTCCGGTTATCAATGGAAATTCAACGGAAACAATATTGCCGGAGCAACTTCCAATATATATTACGCAAAAACAACCGGCAGCTACAGTGTACAAGTCAACAATGCCTGTGGTACCACCACAACCAATGGCTTCAGCGTGAATACAAGTTATGTTCCTACTCCCTATTTCTTTTGTAGCGGAGATTGTTTTTCAAGTTCCGGCAATAGTTGTATTACACCGGGAACTATTTCTGCAGATTATTATCCAAACACCTCGTATTTATGGACTGTAAATGGCACACCTTATTTCGCAGGTGGAAATATTCTTTATCCTCCATACCCTCCGGGCAATTATGAGTGCACATTAACTAATAGTTGCGGATCCAATACAATTGGTGGCTTTTATGTTTCCAGTAACCCACAAACCGGAGGCATTGGCGACGAAATAAATTATTCAGGCAACGCAAATGGCTGCGGTACCGGATCCAGTCTATATATGGAAGCACCATTTGGATCAACCGGACCTTATGTTTGGATGTTAAATTCGATTCCTATTTCAGGTGCAACCGGTTCGTACTATACTGCCACACAAAATGGAACCTATTCACTCACTTTTTACAACCCCTATTGTTTTCAGACTATTACAACCCAGGGATTAATAGTAAATTTAAACACAACAGCTCCGGTTATGACGGCACCAAACGGAACTTCATCTTGCAGTGGCTCTGTATTGCTGAGTGCAACATCAAATGGCACGTCAGGATTAATGTTTGAATGGTATAAAGATTACACGGTAGTGGTCGCTTTTGCACCATCATCAACATTCAATGCTACACAAAGCGGCCGTTATCGATGCAGAGTATATGATCCCAGCTGCGGGATAGCTTTTACCAACTGGATTGATGTTACCATTAACACACCGGCACCGGTTGTGACAAGTTCCTCCGGACAAATTTGCTCTGCAAGTACTGCGAGTTTCGTTTGCTCTCCAGTAGCACCTTCCATATACACTTATCAATGGTTTAGGAATGGAAATCTGATTGCCGGTGCAAATTCTGCAACATATAGTTCCAACATTTCGGGAACATATCATTGCAATATGGCCAATAGTTGTACTACTATCAGCTCCAACACCCAGGTTTTATCAGTTATAAATTCTC
>JAGOJO010000068.1 GCA_017995075.1 Bacteroidia bacterium
ACCGAGGAGTATTGTGAGATTCATTTTCAGAGTATAACGGGGCAAAGGTAGTCAATTTTTTAACCCAACCTGATGAAGAAATCCAGCACATAAACCTCACACACCTGATTTTCAATCAAATACCCTCATAAAAAAAGAACCGGCTACCCCAAACCCAAGGTAGCCGGTTATTCAAACCTAAACTGAAGGAACTCTATTTTTAGCACGGGATCGCCTTCCAAAAGAGGAAGACTAAATACCTTCTGATTACAAGACAAAGATCGGGGCATCGGGGCCGCAAAACAATCCCCAGTATGGGGGAATTCTTGGCTCCGCAGGAGAACGAAGTGCTCCGGAGGAATTCAGCTCTCGGGAGGAGATGCAGTGGGATTTAATTGGTGGATTAGTGAGTTGGTGGATTAGTGAGTTGGTGGATTGGTGAGTTGGTGGATTAGTACGGAATTGAAATTTGGAGCAGAAATAGATCCGCGGTAATCAGCATAATCCGATTTATCAGTGTTCCATCTGAGGCATAAGTTGAACACACAGGTCCATAGGAAACGCAGTGGTGATCGGAATTAGTGGATTGGTGAATTGGTGGATTGGTGAGTTGGTGAGTTGGCAAGTTGGCAAGTTTGCAGATTGGCAGATTAGAAGTTATTAAACTACAGATGGAATAAATCCGCGAAAATCCGTACGATCTGTTTTATCTGTGTTCCCTCCCGGGTCATGAATTGATATCGGAAATGCTTTTGAGGTCTTTTCAATCGAATTAAATAGAACGTTCATTCTATTTACCGATGAGAAATAATTCCTTCATTTTGGATCGTGGTAAAATCGTAAATGATGTACCATATTGATCTATGAAAAAGATAAACTTATTCCTTGCGCTGGTAATTCTATGGACTATTGTATTCCCAGTATTGCTTAACGCACAATGCACCAGCGGATTTCAATACCAGTCATATACTCCGATATGCACAGGAAATGCTGAAACCATCTGCACCGACGGATATGCGGGTGAATACGACGCAGTGAATCTTACTGCAGGAGTATGGTATCGGTTCGACAGTTCGAATCAAACAGACATTATAACTATTACAGACAATGCCGGTGTTGTAAAAACATGGGGAATCGCCACAGCAATGTTTAAGCCAACGGTTGGCGGTGTCTACCGTTTCTACACGCACCTTGCCAATTGCGGATCAGATGTGAATTTCAGGTACCGTTGGATCAGCTGCGGATTTACACCACTACCCTGCACAACAGCTGTCTATAATCAATACCCGGCCGGGGTCTTTACTCCTGCATGTGTATCCACTGACCAGGTGATTACAACGGCAGGATTCGCATCTGAGTATAGTTTGGTATTTCTAAAAGCCGGACAAATTGTTACCTTCAAGAGTTCTGTAGCCAGCGATGTGCTCACCATTACGGATGCTACCGGTACCATTGTATATGGATGTTTTACCGGACAGTTGACACTAACGATACCCATAAACGCAAATTATCGTTTCTATTTACATACAGCAGGGTGTGGGTCCAATCTCACCACACGGTCAAGGATTATAAAACTTCCCGCTCCTGTCACACCGGGTATCAGTATCGTGGCCGGCAATACTACTGCCTGTGCGGGAGCTACTGTAACCTTTACAGCCAATGTCACTAACGGTGGTCCATCTCCGTCGTATCAATGGAAAGTAAACGGTAATAATGTGGGTACCAATCAGAATTTTCTTATCATCAATACCTTGCAGCAGGGAGATGTGGTGTCGTGTGTTCTGACGCCTAACAATGCCTGCCAGACCGCCGCTACTGTAACTTCCAACAGTATCACCATGACTATTCAGCCCACCTTTAATCCGGCAGTGGGGATCACTACCGCCCAGGGAACCAGCTGCCAGGGATCTACTGTCAGCTTTCAGGCAAATCCCGTGAATGGAGGACCTTCTCCATCGTATCAATGGAAAGTAAATGGAG
This sequence comes from Bacteroidia bacterium, assembly GCA_017995075.1. Taxonomy (GTDB): domain Bacteria; phylum Bacteroidota; class Bacteroidia; order AKYH767-A; family OLB10; genus JAJTFW01. The sequence continues at coordinate 1,960 of JAGOJO010000068.1, forward strand.
TGAATGTCGGCACTAACAGTCCGAATTTCTCTTCCAGTACCCTTGCAACCGGTTCAGTTGTCCAATGCGTCATGACGGCGAATAATACCTGCCAGACCGGCTCTTTTTTCACCTCGAATTCAATAACAGTTACTGTTCTTCCTTATGTTACACCGAGCGTTTTTATTTTTTCTGCCAACAATGCAGCTTGTGATGGACCTCAATTATTTTTCAGAGCCAGTGCAACAGATTGTGGGCCTTCTCCGGTTTATCAATGGAAGAAAAACGGGGTAAACATCGGTTTAAATGACTCCATCTTTTCTTCCATTGCATTGGTAAACGGAGATGTAATCCGATGTGATCTGACAGCGAATAATCAATGTCAAACCACCAGCCAGGCTTCAACCAGCAGCATAACCATTGGATCATACGTACAAACACTTCAGTCGACCGGATCATGTACAGGAGACACTATTACGATTTCAAATGTTGGTACGTTTAGCGATGATATTTATCGCATTTGGTACAAAGATGGAAACGTAATTGATACAGTATGGCCATCCAGATATGGTGCAGATCAATATGGAGCTAGCGTGATTAACAACGTTGCAGGGCTTGCATTCGATGCCATTAATGCCATGTATGTTATTGATAGAAACGCGCACAAGGTGTATCGTTTTACAAAAAATGTGTACACAATTGTAACTTTTTTAGGCAGTATAGTCGGTCACTCAGATTCAACATTCAATCAACCTGTCGACATTCAGTTTGATATGACCGGGAATGCGTATGTGTTGGATAAAATGAATAATCGGGTAATGAGATTCGCACCCGGATCTAAAAAAGGCATCACAGTAGCCGGAGGAAATGGATACGGTGCTTCATTAAACCAGCTCGGGCGCCCTCAGGGTTTCTGGGTGCAACCGGATGGCACCATTTATATAGCAGATCAGGAAAATCACCGGGTAGTAAAGTGGCTGAGGGGAGCAACCGTCGGAATTTTAGTTGCAGGAGGGAATGGCGCCGGCAATGCACCGAACCAGTTGAATAACCCATATGATGTTACAGTTGATGGATTTGGAAATGTGTTTGTGTCAGATCCATTAAACAGCAGGGTTCAGCAATGGGTACCAGGAGCTTTAACGGGTACTACTATTGCAGGAAACGGAGTTGCAGGCAATGGGTTGAATCAATTGAACGATCCCAAAGGAATTACAGTTGATAAAGCAGGCAATATATTTGTTGCTGACTACGGTAATTCAAGAACCATACGTTGGAAACCTGGAGAATCAGTAGGTAAAGTATTGGAGGATACACAACTGCCTCCGATTCAATTAGCTTTTAATTCTGTCGGTGACCTTTGCGAAACTGAGGGATTCTTTCATTCAGCTCAAATGAGGTATTACAGAATGTGGAGGAACTATCATGTTCCGCAAAGTCCTGGGGTCTATAGTGTGGTGCGTTATGATTCAAAAGGTTGTGAGATTTTTTCGCAATCAGTCACCATCCAACAAGAGTCTCCTGCATTGGTAACGCTCACACTTAACCGGCTTAACAATTGTGAGGGAACACCCGGGCAGTTTGTTGCTACTCCTGATTTTGGCGGAACATCACCTGTTTATACCTGGAGGAAGAATGGCGTAGTTGTACAAAATGGAGGATCTACTTACAGCCCATCAGTATTAAATAACGGTGATCTGATAAACTGCACCCTTGTATCGAACTATGTATGTTCCACAAACAACACCGATACAGCTGCAATTGGTCCGATTACTGTTCTACCAACCACGAACCCTTCGGTATCAATTGTTCAAACTACAACCGGTTACACATGTCCGGGAGATTTGATTTCATTTACGGCGAATCCCATCGATGCTACATCATTCGATACTGTAAGATGGTATGTAAATTCAATTTATACCGGCATATCAGGAAACTCCTTCTCGTCAACAACATTGGCTCAGGGAGATATTGTTAAAGCATATCTCGAAGTTAACTATACCTGTTCTTCCCTCAATGGATTTAATTCAAACAATATCACAATCTTTCACTTTGGTAATTGCAATCCGCCAATGCAGGTAAGTATGAAAATGTTTCTTGAAGGACTTTATGCGGGTAACCAGCAAATGATTCCGCAGTTATATCAGAATGGATTATCTACTGACCCGATGGCTGTAGACTCTGTCACTGTTGAATTCCATAATTCTGCGGCGCCTTATACAATATTATTTACAACCGATGCGATTTTAAAAACAAATGGATTAATTCAAATCTTTCCGCCATCTCAATTTATCGGACAAACGGTTTATCTCGTAGTGAAACCAAGAAATGGTATAGAAACATGGAGCAAAAACCCTGTGTTACTTCAGAGCTCAACAATGTTTGATTTTACACAGTAAATTATTATCGCTGTTAAAAGGAATTGCTTCTGTAAAAAAAGGAATAAATTTCGAAGCGTATATATAAGCGCGAAGGCCGGATTGTCTTTGCGCTTTTTTTATTATTCCCACTTCATCATCAATGGCTATAACTTTAGTTCTATCAAAATCGCTTTTATGAGTGATTTTGATAGTTTAAACTGATAAACATTCTATTGAGATGCAACCAATAGTAACTGAAATTTGCCAAAGAAAAAATCATCTAAAACCATCAAAATGAAACAACGGTTTCTTCAACTAATAGTCGGTAGTGTAATCACTGCATCGTGTTTACTTACAACAGAGCTTCAAGCGCAAAACACATTCCCGGCTAATGGGTCTGTTGGTATCGGTACAACTGCTCCCAATACTTCCAGCATTCTCGAATTAAACAGTGTCACCAAAGGATTTTTAGCACCGCGCATGACGAAAGCACAACGTGATGCTATTGTGAATCCTGCTGTCGGATTAATGATCTATCAAACCAACAACTCAGCAGGATACTATTTCTGGAACGGCACTAGCTGGTTGTCCATGCGTCAATCAGTGGTTTCTAAAAACCTGGGGAATCTGACGGCGCCCACTGCCATCAACACAAGCCTTCTTCCAAACACAACCGGTGTGATTGACCTGGGTGAACCCAATTTCGCCTGGCGAGATCTGTATCTCAGCGGTAGTATCTATAAGAACGGCGTCTCGTGGATTAGCAACTCCGGAACAAACAATTTCTGGGCAGGCGAACAAGCTGGATCTGGTCAAAACGGTTCATATGCAAATACAGGGGTTGGAAAACTTGCGCTTGGAGGTGTACTCTCCGGAGGCCTCAATACAGCTGTGGGTTTTGAGTCGTTGCTGCTGAATGCGGGAGGTAATGGAAATACAGGACTGGGTTCACTTGCGATGCACCAGAACGTTTCTGGAAACAATAACGTTGGCATTGGATACTTTGCTAATTACGGAAACAGCAGCGGAAGCAATAATGTGGGTGTCGGATTTGCAGCGCTCTATGGAAATCAAACCGGATACAGCAATGTAGCGATCGGTTCGTATGCCTTCTATGGAAATGGGGCCAGCAAGAATTGTGTAGCTATCGGTGACTCAGCTTTGATGAATCATAATAACCCTGATCCGCATTTCATAAATGGTTTTGTAATAAATCCACCAAGTACGGCGATTGGCTCTAAAGCACTTTTCCGTGATTTAAATGGAGCAGGAAATACAGCAGTAGGCTCATGGGCAATGTATAACAATTTATCAGGAGGATTTAATACTGTTATGGGTTCCTCGGCGTTGGTAAATAGTAACTCTTCTAACAATACCTCAATCGGCGCATATACTTTATATTCGTTAACCGACGGAAACGACAATACAGCACTTGGCAGGAGTGCTGGGGCTTTCGTTGATCCTTCAGGTGATCAAAATGTGGCAATAGGTTCAAATTCACTTGTAGGAGGCCGTAGTTATAATGTAGCTATCGGATACAACACAGGTGCTTCTGCCGGAACAATGGATAATACAACAACAATCGGTACGGATGCACGTGCTACCGCAACGAATATGGTTCGCCTCGGTAATATATATGTGAATTCAATCGGAGGGCAAGTTACTTGGACTTCCTTGAGTGATGGTCGCTTCAAAGAAAATATTAAAGAAGATGTTCCCGGTCTTGCATTCATCAATAAACTTCGTCCTGTTACCTATGTAGTGAACCGTACTAAACTGAATGATTTTCTCGAAATCGATAAAAACCTTCCTGAAGGAACATCTTCCTATAAAGGTGCTCCGATGAGCGAAACAACAACAGGTTTTGTTGCACAGGAAGTGGAGCAGGCTGCTAAAGAATTAAACTTCGACTTCAGCGGCGTTGACAAACCTGACAACAATAAAGATTTATACGGTTTACGTTACAGTGAGTTTGTTGTTCCTGTTGTAAAGGCTATACAGGAACTGGATGCAGCAACGAAACAGAAAGATGAAAAAATTGAAGAACTGGAGAAAGCACTTGTTGCAAAAAATGCGCAGACCGAACAACTTGCCAAAGCGATCGATCTGCTTACTCAACGTCTCGATGCTTTACAACTTGACATGAATGCCTGCTGTTCAGTTCAGGATGCCGGCAAAGTTTCTACAGATATGAGTGCTACACCATCGCTCACTGCTACTCCCAATCCTGCTACATCAACTACCAGCATTCGTTTCAGCCAGGCATCTGCCGGAGGTTTGCTCAGTATTACCGCTGCAAATGGCAGTGTTGTGTTTGAGCAAACTATTTCAACTGTGAACGGATCAGTGGAAGTTGACTGCACAACTCTTGCAGCCGGTGTCTATACCTGTAAACTCACTGCTGATGGTAAAACTGTAGCTGCTACACGACTTGCTGTCACTAAGTAATACAATTTTTAACCTAACCGTAGGGTCGTTCTGAATTCAGAGCGGCCCTTTTTTAGTTGAATTAGCGATAAAAAAGAAAAAGCCGGTATGATAACCGGCTTTTTCCCTTTCAGAACTGCTTATCGCCCGTAAGCTTTGTTGATCGCTTCGGTGCGATTTTGCACTTGCAGTTTTTTGTAAATGTTGTGAATGTGTTGTCGCACCGTACCGATAGAAATAAACAATTGTTCTCCGATTTCTTTGTAGAGTAATCCGTCGGCCAGGAGTTCGAGTACTTCTTTTTCTCTGTCGGATAAAATTGAAAGATCGATGGTGCCGGGCTTTTCTTTTGAATTGAATGTACGGATTACCATGCGTGCAATTTGCGCCGACATGGGTGATCCTCCAGCGTAGATTTCACGAATCGCATCAAAGAGTTTGTTTACAGGCGTATTTTTTAGAATATAACCTGTAGCTCCGGCTTTCAGTGATTCAAAAATAGAATCATGGTCTTCAAATACTGTACACATTAAGAACTGTATTTCCGGATAGAGTTCCGCGGCTTTTTGTACGGTTTCAATCCCGTTCATCTGCGGCATCTGAATATCCATCAGCACAACATCCGGACGGTTCTTTTCAAGCGCGTCAAGAAACTGTTTTCCGTTCTCGTACACTCCGGTTAATTCGAATCCGGTTTCTGTTTTTAAAATCAGCGAGGTGGTCTGACGTATTTCACTATCGTCTTCAACTAAAGCGATTCGTATAGGTTTCATGGTGTGTAAAGGTGAGTGAAATAATCGGATTACTCAATATGATCTTTGTTCTAATTTGCGGAGACTACCGGATGCAGAAACCGTGGTTCCTTTGCCGGGTAAAGTATCAAGATGAAAGGTGATGCCCAGTTCTTCACACCTGGTTCGCATATTGCTTAAACCATTGCTGAAGGGACGTATATCGCCGGGATTAAACCCTTTTCCGGTATCAGTGAGCGAGATCAGGAATTCGTCCCGTAGTTGATCAGCTACAATTTTCAACTCAATCATTTTTGTTCCTGAGTATTTAATTGCGTTGTTGCTCGCCTCTTTCAGGAAGAGAAATAAATTCCGTTGTGCTTTCGGCAGCAGCAGCATTTCAAGTCCCGCTACCGGCAACTGTGTGCGAATTTCAATATTGTTTTCTTCTCCCAGCTCTTGCAGATATTGCCGCGCAAACAAAACAAAGTTTTCGAGTTTATCTTCTTTGGGGTTGACAGCCCATACAATTTCATTGAGTGATTTCCCGAGTGATTTACTGAGGTCACCAAGCCGGGAGAGTTGTGACTCCATTACCTCGCTATCATCTTTCTGGCGCAACAATAATTCAGTAGAACGGGTGATGCGTGTAATACTGCTGCCAAGTTCATCGTGAATATCTTTCGAAATGGATTGCCGCATCACTTCAAGTTCTTTTTGTTTCTGAAGTTCGTTAAGGCGCTTCCGGTATTTCCGACGATTGAAATAGAGGCCACCACCTGCAGCAAGCAGGATCAGGAAGAGAAATCCTCCTGCTTTTACAATTGTTTGTTGGTACCAGGCCGGAACAACTTCGAGTAATATCTTATTTGTTCCCCGTGTGATTCCTGTCTCCGGATCATAGGCTTCGAGTTGGAGGGTGTATTTTCCCGGCGCCAGATTAGAATAGCTGATGTAGTTGTTGAAACCAAGATCAACCATTTTTGGATCCAGTCCGATCATTTTATACCGAAAGGAAACACGGTCGGCATAATATACATCTACTGTTGAGAGCTTCAGCGAAAAGTTGTTATTCAGATGATCCAGCGTAAGATTGTTATTACGAAGGAGTGAGCCTGCTTCTTTTCCATTTACCAGCAGGTCTCGGATTTCTATTTCGCAGGGTGGTAGCTCTTTCTCTTGCTCAGAGGCATTCAGCAAAATCATTTCCTTTCCGGTGAACAGCCAGTTCTCATTCTGCAGAGGGATGAAATAAGATTGAATGGTAATGTTTTTCAATTCACGTTGGGTCGGATAGCGATAGGCTTTCATCAAAGAGGAAATTCTGTATAATCCCTGATGACTGATCACCCAAAGTCCTCCTTTATGATCAGAAATGGCATCAAAAAAAGTGGAAGGAGTGTTTTTGCTTTTCTGTAGTCCTTTGATATCAGTGGGATTCAGAAGATTTATGCGAAGTAGCCCCAGCTGATCGAAGGTGATCCATAGATTGTGCTGCTCATCTTCTACTATCTTGTTGATAATAGCCTGCCCGTATTCTCCGGTTAATCGACATACTTTCTTTAATCGATTACCCTCTTCATCATAGACTGAAATATCATCACCACCCACATAGATGCGCCCGCTTGGTTGCCTGAACACACATTGAACAATGGATGATTTTACTTTTTCTACTGAAGACATTTCCAGTCCTGTATTCCCTTCCTTAATTTTAACTCTCCATAAACCTGAAGCAATGTTATAAGCAAGAAATTCATTCGGATTGGTGAGTGGTAAAATATTTGTAAAATCTTTGTCTTTAAGTTCTACACAATTCGCTGAAAGAGCAAGTGGATACATCGCTTTCTGCTGCTTATCATAGATGAGAATTCCTTTTCTGGTGGCATTCAGCAAATACCGTTCATTATAGGGCGATGAAGCGAAAATTTCTGTAAACTGCTGATCAAGGAATGGAATATGACGATTCTCCAGAAGCTGTTCATTGCGGATGTTATACAAGTAATAAGATCGCAGATCATACCAGGTAAACGCTTCAAAGTTTTCAGCAGATGAACCCTGAATGACAGTTAAATTATTGTTTTTGTCTTTCCAGGGATAAACGATGAATTCAGGTGTTTTCTGAGTGAGACGCCCAACTTCGTGTTCTGAAAAAACCCATTGCTCTCCACTTAAGGATTTAAATAGGTTTTTGATTATGTTTCCTTCGGGACTTTTTAAATCACTCCATACGGATTCAGTAAAGTTTCCGGTATTGAGATGGTACTCAAAGAAGGAGGCTCTATTGCCAATTAAAATTGTTGTGTCGTTTAACCAAAATTGATCCAATGCAATATTATGAAGGTTCGGCGGTAGCTTTCTGTCTTCAAAATAATAGGACGACCAACTTCCTGTTTGGAGATCCAGTTGCTTGAGACCTCCACCCCAGGTACCCACCCAAACGATGTTATTCCGTTTCGGCTCTTCGCTAATATTCAAATACTGGTTTTCAAATGGCAGTAAATTACCCTCTGCCTTTACGGTCTGATAGACAGATTGAATTTTCAATTGTTCATCAATTACAAATACAAGCCCCATACCGGCGCCGGCAATTCTTCCATCGCGCAAACTAACTAACTTTTGGAAGTACCTTAAATTCCCCGGAAAAGCAGATCGGTCAATGTAACTGGCTTTCCACGTATTAAGGTTTAACCGATACAAACCATTGTACATATACGACAGAATCACAATGCTATCATTTACCAGCACGAAGTCATTGAAAATTTTCAGTCCGGGTTTACTTTCGGTATCAGGTCCACCTCGAAAATTCCTCCACTTATTTTCCTTCTTGTTATACATACTGAATCCTCCGGAGGTCGCCAGCAACAAGGTGTTTCTGTCTCTCTCAACCAGATGATTGATGGTATTGTGAGGAAGGGTATTGGCATTGTGGACATCGTGGTGGTACTGATCCATCTCTCTACCGTTCCAACGAAAAAGTCCATCAACAGTACCCAGCCAGATAGCACCCGAAGAATCTTTGATCATTGTATTGATCACCGGTCCGGAAATACCTTGCTTATCGGTAATCCACTCAATATTCGGCTGCCGGTTCTGAGCCATACAGAACGACGAGCTAAGTAACAGAATAAGGAAGAAACGAAGACCAGGCGCCATCAACCATAAAAATAGTGGAAAATGACATATTATCGCTGTGCTCATTTACCGAATAGAGCGAAAATAGAATGAATGTTCTATTGGTTTTCTAAACCCCGACGTTTTGCTCAAAAAAACAATGCGAAAATCCGTGTTCTTTCAACATACGATTGGCCACTGATTTGTTAAGTAATTTATGATGGGCGCTGTTAGTGTGGATTGTATTACCCGAATCCTTAATTGAATCCCGAGTAAAACATAACTACAGATTAAATCCGCGAATTCCGCTTAATTAAAATTGAGTTTTTCAATATAGAAATAAGGAAGCGGAACCGCACGATCAGTTTTATCTGTGTTCCCTCCGCGGAAAAAGTTGGCCACTGGTGGGAAATTGTATGCTGGCAGAGGTTTCACGCAGAGCCGCTGAGGGCGCAGAGTGTTAATGTTTCTTCTTGAGTTACAGATGGTATAAATTGCTTTATACTGTTGACATTAACTCTGGAATAAATCCGCGAATTCCGCTTAATTAAATTGCGTTTTTAATATAGAAATAAGGAAGCGGAACCGCAATATCCGTTTTATCTGTGTTCCCTCATGGGTCATTGGCTTATTATGAGGTTTAATAATGGATGCTTTAACAGGATTCTAGATAATAAGACCCGACTCATTCAGGATTCAGGTGGTTTAAATCAATATATTTGTATGGTAGCGATGATGGAGGATTGATTGGGATTTTTACGAAAATAAATAGATTACATTAATGAGAAAAATAATCATACTGCTGATTACACTGGTCATCACTTCTTGCTCTAAAGAAAGTGAAGAAAGTGCAAATGGTGGCACCATGCAATTTGTATCAACATCCATCAGAGGCATTACTATGAGAGATATGAATGGAGCTTTTATTGGTTCAATAGATCCCTCCGACTGGAAAACGAACGATCTTTTCCCTGCAACAATTAATGCCTACTTCAATTTTACAGATACACTGGATTATACCGGTGCTGATACTTCAACATTGGATATTGTCTGTTATCCGAACCCGTTTCAGCAGATCGTTGCATTTCAAATCAATAGTAGTAACCCTACCATTTTTAAACTTCTCCTCATAGACGAGGCAAATACCATTTATATGCAACATAGTTTCGCACTGCATAGTGGAGGAAATCCATTGATCTACGATCTGACGGATGCGAATCTGCAACCTAACAAACTTTATCGGCTTTATTATAAGTTCTACAATCAACAAAAGAAAAATTATGCCAGCGGGCATGGGGATTTGAAGAAATTGTAAGTCCTTTTAATGACTCCGGGAGGTTTTCGGGGTTTCCAGGTTTCTAAGTTTAAGGGCTTTTAAGTTCCTTAGTTTCCTAATGCAGAGAATGAGTGAAAAGGGTTTCTATGTTGAAAGAGTACGGTATTAAAATTATTTGATGGAATTGATTCGCGAAAATCCGGATGATTTGTGTTATCTGTGTTCGCTTTCGAGTATCATTAAAAACTGATCCCTCAACTTTTCATAACTCAGACCAGTAAACCCCAGATATATTAATGTGGAAAGACCCAATGTTTTCTGCTCTTTTAACTTCTCTTCCAACACCTTCGTTGGCACCACGTAAAATGTCCATTGATCGAGACTCATTGGATTGATGGTTGCTTGATCTTTATGGTGCAATAGGCAGAAAATATAGATGTCAGCAATTCTGAATTTTTCTTTAGAAAAATCACCATTCGGCAACAACCGGCTCTTATGAGCTATATCAAATGAAATTGAAGAATAGTCATTTTGCTCCCAAGCTTGAATGTACGCAGCGGACTTCACTTCCACTTTGATATTGTCTTCCGTTACGAAATCCACCTCATCCCATTCGAGGCGTGTTGGCCGCTGTATCCCTAGCGCCTTCATCACCAGAAACTCCGCAAGAATGCCACGATTTCGATTCTCAACAAGGTCTGACTGACTCCATCCCCAGAAATCAACGATGCTGAAATCGAGGAGTTGACCTGATGAGTGAAAGGGGGAATCAGGGGGAAGGGGGGTGGTTTTTATAGTGGGTAGGTGGGGCATGAGGTAAAAATTAAAAATATCCCTGCACATTCAGCGCGGTGCAGGGATATTGATTTTATCATTTATAGTGTAATAATTGCTTTACCAGATTATTACAGCTGTTTTTAATCAGTAAGTAGTATATTTATCGAAGCATTACCTTCTGGCTCATCTCCCTACCATTCAACATTACTTTTACGAAATAGAGCCCCGGAGAGTAATGTCGATCGAGATTAATCTCCTGCCTTAGAGTACCGTCTGATAGAGTTGCTTTGCCACTGTAAATTACTTGCCCGTTAATATTAATAACTTGGTATGAAGCTACTCCCTCTTCCAGATCTTCATTGATTATCTCCAACGTAAAGGAACCTTCGTTCGGGTTGGGATAAAGTAAAATATCTCGTGACACTTCTACATTTCCAACGAAAGCTTCCTTGTTGGAGGTCCTGCAGGTGACCGAAACAATAGCACTGTTGGAGGAGATCCGCGAACAGTTATTAGCATTATTTTTACTAACCACTTTGTAAGTACCTGGGGTTTTTCCAATATAGGTATTAGCTGTAGCTCCGTTAATAGCAACATTATTACGATACCATTGATAACTGTATCCGACATTAGAATTACTTGAATTGAGAACTACGCTATCGCCAATACAAAAAGCAGTAGCCCCAGTAACCTGGACCTGATTAGAAGCATTTGATAACATCGAAAGTTGAATTTCGTTCGATGTGTCAACACCACATGGAGAATTACTTATACATCTAAACTTACCAGAAGAATTTGCTGTATACGTTTTTAACGTTGCACCCGTAATATTTACTCCATTTTTTTGCCATTGATAGGAGGCGAATACCTGGGTTGATTCCAATAAAACATTAGATCCCTGGCAAAACGTAGCCGGACCATATATAATTATAGTAGACCCTAAACAATTTACAAAACAAGAATAAACTTCCTGATCAGTCAATGATCTATTCCAAATTGCCAGATCATCTAATTGACCTTGAAATGCTTTCCAATAATTTGCATTGCTACGACCCAGGACAATATTGTAGTTGCCAAAAATCAGATTCACTCCCTTGGGAGAACTAGAGGTTTTATATCCATTCACATAACATCTAACTGAATCCGACGAAACTGTAAACGCAATATGGGTCCATTGCCCATTGTTTATATTCAAAGGAGTACCACTTACTCCAGATGAACCTCCAGGTCCACTACCAAAAGCCACAATTGACTGAGCCTCGTATATAACCCAATTATCATATGTAACACTGGCTGAATTACCTAACCTAGAAATTATTCCCGGATTTACATTAGGACCTCCTGAACCAGGTGTAGCAGATGTTGAAAATTTGATCCAAAATGCAATGGTATAGTTTTGATTATCAAAAATGGCATTATTTGGAATTGTTATGGTACTATTAGTCCCGTTAAACGAGTATGCCGCATTCGTATTGCCAAATCGGTCTGGAACGAGGGTAGCTCCTGTTACTATGCCATTATTCCCGCTTCCACTGAGGTCATTGGCGTTACCACTAAACGGCCAATAACCAACTAATCCATTGTTCGGTAGTTGCGCGCAGATTTGTAGGGATATGAAAGTGGTTAAGACAAGTAGTTTTAGTTTCATGGAATGATGTTTTAAAGTTTATTCTCAAAGTTAAAAAAGTCTACAATTTAAAACAAGTGCATTCAAAGAATAAAATATTCTTCAAGATGGTTTACCTATTGATATAAATCATAATATCTTTAAATACATCTTCGATAACACACTCCGGTGCAATGGTAAAGAACTTTCCACATTAATGGTGCTTTTTTCTTGAATCACAGCATCAGGAGACTGAACATATCTTGCTTTTACAGCTGCAGGGTTAAAAGTAGGTTTGTATTGTTGAATTGATTCATTAGTTAATATTCGTTTGCTAAGCTTTATTTTATTAAGTAATTTTTCGTAAAAAGGGTTATCTCCGTAAAAACTCACAATCTTATCGTCCACATTGTGCAAAATGTAGGTATAAAGAAAATAATCATTTATACGTCTTTCTACTTTCAGCATATTAAAATATTGGTTCTGTTTTAGTTCCTCAGGTGGAATTTTAATTTCATCAAATAGAAATGGAAATGAAAATTTCTCCTTCACAGCATATCTTCGGTCACTAAATTCTATCTCAGTTGATTTTTTAATATAAGGATCAAGTACCCCTGACTGTTTTACCGACGATTCATACAAATACTCTTTCGAATTTGCAGCATCAATGGCAAGTATATATATCGTTCTTTCGTTTGATTTTATTGCCTCTTTTGCTGATCTGTAAAAGATTGAAATTAAGCCTTCGCCAATCAATTTATCCATGTTTTCACCAACAAGAATTAATACATCTACCGGATCATCCTCTGGCACAAATAAAACCTTATCGCATAAGTTCTCCTTGATAGCGAATATTTGATTCCTTACATTTCTATACAGATCATCCGATTTATTAAGCTTAATGGCAATAGAATGTTCAATATTTATTCCTGAAATCGCACGTATGGTCATATTATGACTGCCAACTACTAAAATAGCCGATTCATCATGGTTATCAAAAAGCAACATCTTACTATGAAGAAGTCCTTCTTTATACTCAAATGAAGAGAGTTCTAATTGAAAAGCATAAAAATTATTACCCGCCAAATTCATGGCTACTAGCTTTTCAAGATCTGTGGGTGGAGAAGGGTCCACACAAACAAATGAATCTTCTTTTCCAATCAATTTGATGAACTCCGGTGCGTCCATATCGGAAAGTGTCCAGTATGCAACTAAACCAATCACCGACTCTGCTTTACTTGCAGTATCTTCTAAGAAATTCAAATATGAATTTCCAGCATGAACTCCCCCAATAAGATCAATTATATCCCGTTCCATTCTCCAATACTTTATTTTCTATTAATCTTGCATTGCATTATATAATTTCCCGTACAACCAAACTCCATCCTCTTGTGTACAATACAATGAACAAAAGTCAACACTCTCATCATTCTGGTATTGAAATCCTTGATAATTATTTGCCTCTTTAATTAATTCTTTATTTCGCATCCATCCGAAAGCAATTGAAACAATAAATACTTGCACGTCTCTATAATATTCACGATTTGCGATGTAATACCCTTGCCCTTGCGTATGTATAGAATTTAGGTATAAAGAAACATCTTCTTGCATTTTTTTTATACTTGTTTCTTCATATTGCTTCGCCTCAAAAAGAAAACAAATCGGGCCAGACCCTTCAGATCCTCTCCAATGAACAATATAGTCTGCACGGCCAAAATACTTACCATGCTGATAAATCCCCATTTCTTGCAGCGAATAAGCTTGATTTCCAAACACCCGTATAATAACATTATTCAAGAGTCCAACCCAGGTTGCTTCATTCAATGCGAACACATACTTAGGAGGATTCTCATGAGCAAAGAATGTATTTGACAGATGTTGAAGTTCTTCGTGAAGGCCATCCATAATTAATTGGAAGAATTCATAGCAACCAATGTGCTGAAGTTTGGATTCGTTTAAATAAATTTCTTTCTGAATACGATCAATACTAACTTGTGTCATTTTTTTAAAATCTTACAGGTTCATGGTTTTATTTAATTTAAATATGACGATGACACCGAAGGCAAAAAGGCGGAATCGCTAGATAGTTTGTATCTATGCTTAATTACATATATACTCTTGTTCGGTAACATAAAGTTGCACCTTGCACTGCAAACTAAACCTGCGGATAAAATTATTCCTTTACAAATTTACCGTAGAATTTTAAGCCATTTAAATTTTCAACTACAATCATATAAACTCCCGGTGAGAAAGCTTCAATGTTCATTGTAGACATGAATGTATTCGAATTATTCTGAGAAACCACCTTCCCTTGCAAATTTAGTATTAGTACGCTTTTTAGCGGCTGGTCACTGCCTAGTGAAACATGTAGCTCATCATGTGCAGGGTTTGGATAAATGGTAACCTGTTCTTCAATCGCCAAACTTTCCCTGCAATTAACAATAACTTGTATAGTATTTGAAATTGCGTTGCAACCTGATGGTGCAGTACCTCTTATTTTATAATAACCAGCTTGTGTTGCTGTGAAAAATTGACTGTTCTGACCATTGATATCATTATTATTTCTTATCCATTGCCAGGCTGTAGTAGTGCCATTTGTCGCACCTAAAACCACATTGCCTCCT
>JAGOJO010000156.1 GCA_017995075.1 Bacteroidia bacterium
CGCTGTGATAAAATACATGCCTGACTTCCACGCTGACGTATTGATCAGTGTTTGACCATTTAAATTGCTGTGTGTTTCAACTACTCGTCCGGTGATGTCGGTAATTACCAGGTCTAACAGTGCATTTCCAGGTATGTGGATAATCATAAAATCTTCCGTTGGATTGGGATACACCAATAGCGTTTCAGTGAGATTTATAGCATCGAGTCCAGAAGTAGTAGTGATGGCTGTAATTGCAGCATTGGTAGCAACAGGCGCATTGAAATCAAAATAAATATAAGCAGTATTGCGGATGAATGTCCCTGCAGAGAGTGAGGTATATGGTTTTATACGGAAATGCACATACCCATGACTACGAGCTTCATTCGTATTGCTATCGGGCAGGAGGATATTATCAAATCCGAAGTCCATCAACCGAGTATCGTTATCATAGTTGAGCGCCACGGTGTGTGAAGAAGAGAGTAGTTCAAAAGTCTGCATATTCAGTTCGGAAGGAAGCGTATCGCGAACATGAATAACAAATGCAGTATCATTTCCGGTATTCTGGAAGTTGATGACATACTCGAGCCATGGTGAAGTAGCTAATTCCGTTGTTGACAATACTTCATGGTTCACCAGTTTATTGTTCGGATCATAGCTGGCGGTAATGACACTCTGCCATCCATCAAAATTATTCGTGGTATCTGCATCTCCGGCAACAGGCTCAATGAGGATATTCGTCATCAGACTGCTATCCACCATGGCAGCACTATCCACCACCAAACGAACATAAAAACTACCTGACTGCAGTGGAGCTAACTGACCCAGACTCCAAGAGATGGTATCCGTTGCTATTGTTGCAGGTGCCACCGACGCTGAATCATAAGTTAACGCTGTGTCCGGCATTAGCTTTACCGTAGCTGCCACAAAAGTAGTTCCCACATTCGTATATTGAATACCGTAATACGCTTCCCGGCCAGGGCGGAACAATCCCATTGGAGTCAACGTTACCTTCAGATCACTTACAGTTACAGTGGACGCAAATGCAAAATCGTTCAGTGAATCCACGAGTGCAAATACAGGAAAATTCAGGGAATAAAAGGCCGGCTGCGCGGAGAAATAATGTATGGAATCAGTAGCGAGGTTTAATACCCCTGTATTTGTTACGATTAAATCATAATCTCCATTTTCATCTGTAAAGCAGATTCGTCCTGTAGAAGTCTCAGCAACTTTATGGTTCACCAGCGGAATATCGATGCCATCAAAGAGTTGATTACTGTTTAAGTCAAGATACGTTTTTCCGGTGATACGATTGAAATCCTTCGTCAGACGCAGCACCCAGTAATCATACGATCCGATATTGCCGGTAACATCACCATCAGTAGAGAGACTATGGGCCGAAAGGAAATATTCACCCGGAGCTATTTCATAAAACTCTCTTCCTTCTTCGTTCGCACTTCCACCCAGGCTCTTTTCCCAGATGATATTTTTTGCGGTATCCAGTTTGGCGATCCATACATCTGTCCCGCCATGATTAAACGAAACATCATGATCAGCACTGGCGCTGTGACCACTGATCAAGTACTCACCGCTTGCTGTTTGACGTGAATCAAGACACCAATCCTCCCCGGAACCTCCAAATGATTTCTGCCATTGCAAAATACCAAGGCTATCAATTTCGAAAATCCAGATATCGTCACCGCCAAAATTGGAAGTAAGATCACCATCGGATGAAGCAGAGTAACCGGACACCAGAAAATCCCCATCATTGGTAAGACCTATACTTTTTACTTCATCTGCCGCGGAACCACCGTAGCACTTTTCCCATTGAATAGTTCCGCTACTGTCCAGTTTAACAATCCAGATATCAAGCACACCATGATTCAGAGAAATCACATCACCATTCGACGATGCTGTAGTTCCGACATTCAATACACCGCCATCTGCAGTGGACTGTATTCTCCAACCTACATCCACACCGGAGCCACCTAGCGCCTTTTGCCAAAGGAGGTTGCCAGCCGAATCAAGCTTAATTACCCAACTATCACCGAGACCATGGTTTCCGGTAACATCTCCATCGGTCGAACTTGAACTACCGGTAATATAAAAACTCCCATCAGGCGCCTGAACACAACCGCGAGCTATATCGCTCTGACTACCACCATATGTTTTCTCCCATAGGATATTGCCGGCCCCGTCTATTTTAAGGATCCAGTAATCGTCAAGGCCTTTATTTAGCGACACATCTCCGTCACTGGAAGTCGAACGCCCTGACAAAACATAATTTCCGTCACTCGTGGCCAAAATTTCTAAAAAATTATCTGAAAGTGATCCTCCGAAACACTTTTGCCATTGAAGAACGCCATCGGCATCTACCTTAACTACCCAGGCATCCTGACCACCATGATTACCGGCAACCAAACTATCTACAGAATTGGTAGCACCGATTACAATTCCTCCGCCATCTAGAGTAGGCAAAGACCAACTAACAAAATCAAAGGAAGTTCCTCCAAAAGATTTTTGCCATTTGATTACAGGAGTCTGCGCATCGGCAATTAACACAATACAGCAGAGAAATGAAAATAAGAGGTATTTCATAATAGGGCTTAGGTTACTCAAATATAGAACAATATTCCTCACTACACAAATCTAATGACTACACGTTTTTGGCAGCCTTGGGTTTAAACCCGCCGCAAAGGTAGCGGGTAGCAGGGAGAATAGTCGTATGTTAAATACTTGTATCCGTTTAGTTGTTTCGGATATCACCTGACAAACAGTTCCATCGGCCAAAATAAATACAGGCTCGATGAGTGATCTAAAATTTTAATATCAATTTCAAAGCAAGAAAATGAAAACAGAACACCAAATCCAATTTCACTTTTTGCTGGGAAAGCGCCTATAATTATTAGTCAGTCTTCATTAAACACAAGACGGTTCCACTATTTATCAAACGACAACTTTGAGATTAATAACCAATTGGTTCCTGGCTAGTGTGTCTGACCCTGAGAATTCGAATTTCCTTTTCATCCGATTTAACCTGGTAAGTTACACGGTAGTTAAAAACCACAAATGCACGAAAATCTTTATTCGGCGAGTCTTTAAGTTTATCCACTTCACTGATTAGTGGATTCTTTCGGATGAGTGAAAGTCGCGAAAGAATTGCACTTTTGACGATACCGGGAGCTTGTTGACTTTGCTTTTCGAGATAAATCAGAATCACCTTAAAGTGATCAAGTGCTTTTCTATCCCAGATAATTTTATAAGATGGTTTTACCACTTAGACAACTCCTTAAGTGCATCTTTATGAGAAACAGCGTTACCTTTCTCAATTCGAACAACAGCGTCATTAACTTCTTTATTATATTGCTTACGCGTGATTCGCTTTACATCTTTGTCAACATTTAACAAGCTTTTAATCATTTCAAGTACCAACGCTTGTTGTTTTGTAGAAAGCAAGGGAAGGTAATTGTCTACTTGTTTTTTTATTGTAGTCGCTGTCATGGCTTGAATTTAAATTCAAACAAATTTACAAAATAAAAGCTCAAATTGCAAAGAATATAGATTTTGAATAATCTACCCGCTGGCCAATACTGCAGTGTTCGATTATGTAGAATCTTCCAAACCAATAGCGGGATTTTGCCCTTTTTCAGGCCGTGATGATGGAAGTAGGCTGTTCAAGAGTCTGACTGAGAAGCGTGCTTGAGGATTGGGGCTTTTGAGAAATTCAGTTAAAAACTATAAGTATTTATCACAAATGACCAAATTGCCCCCGGGTTTAAACCCGCCGCAAAGGTAGCGGGTAGCGGGGAGAATAGTCGTATGTTAAATACTTGTATCCGTTTAGTTTTTCTGTAATCTCTGCATTCTATCACTTATGGACAACCAGAGGAATCCGACACAGAAAATTTCAATAGGCTTTTGCGAGGGAGCGGAAAATCGACCACCAATCAGCATCTCCGTGTTTTTTCCCTAGGCGAACGATGATTAAATCCTTTGATGGATTCACATATACAAATTGTCCCAATATTCCTTCGGCCATAAAATCTTCGCCGGCTGTGGGTAGCCACCATTGGTATTGGTAAAAGAAGGCACTTCCGTCAGTAGTGTCGCGTTTAGTAGATTCTTCAACCCATTGTTGGGAGACAATCTGTGTTCCATTCCAGTTGCCTTTGTTTTTATACAGTCTGCCAATTTTAGCGAAGTCTCTGGCGCGGGCGTTCAAACAACAAAATGTTTTTTCCATTCCATCTTTCTTCTTGTCAATACTCCAGGATGCATCATATTCCATTCCGAGCGGTGTCCAGATTTTTTCCTGCAGATAAGATGTAATACTTGTTCCTTTCAAGGATCGTTCTAATATCAAACCGAGAAGCTGTGTGTTGCCACTGATGTAGTCGAAGGATTTCCCGGGTTCTGATTTTAGTTTCAACTTTCCCATCTGGCG
>JAGOJO010000157.1 GCA_017995075.1 Bacteroidia bacterium
TCCATCCTGCAAACCGAAGGCAATGTATTGTTGAGCGATGTAATGCCCCAATGCACGGGCATCTCCGGTTGAATAATCAACTGACGTAAAATTCTTGTCATAACCCAGTGAATCCATATGTACATCATAGGCCTGATACAACAAGGCAGCCTGAGGTGAATTCTGAAAACGATGACGCAACAATCGATAGGAAGCATAAGAAATAGCTTTTCTTCGATCGCTGGCCGTATCGGTGGTTGCAGGAATACCATTAAATGCACAGGAATAAGTTCCAACCGTTTTCCCGAGCAGGAAGGTAACAGCAGTATGATCATAAGCAGCCCATGCATCCCACATCGCAGAAGAGTGATGAAAGAGATTACGTGCATGCACAGTAGGTCGGGCAAAATCACGGCGGATAGATGCAAGTATTAATTCATTCCATTGGCGCGCTACGTTGAGGTTTAAATCGACAGTGGGATAATTAGTAGGTGGTGCACAGTTTGGATCAGGATTGGTAGGACAAGGGTCGCAGGCATCCGCGAGTCCATCCTGATCGTAGTCGGAAGGAGTCGGTGCCAATGCACAACTATCATTCATAAATATTCCGTACCCTCCGCACCAGCCGGAAATAAAATCTTTCAGTCCATCATTATTGATATCCAACCAGGCAAAATCGTAGTTGTTATCGGCCCATACGTACGGTGTTGTTCCATACACATCGGTAAATACGCCGTTGTCGTTTCGGTAAATCGCCATTCGACGGGTAGAATTGCAGGGAGGAATATCTACATCGACATCAGCCACTCCGATATCGAGATCGCCATCTAAATCAAGATCGGCAGCATGTACGTTTCCACCGAAACCATTCGACGAACTAAAATTCAGATTTGTTTTTACAACCGTAATACTGACATTGGGAACATGTGCGGTAGTGCGGAGCAGATAATCGCTTCCGTCGTCAACAACAAATATATCGAGCAATCCATCATTGGTAAAATCGGCTACCTCGAACATGTACGGAGAAGATGTTGGTACGAGGTTCTGCCAGTTAGTAAACGTTCCGGTTCCGTTATTGAATAACACCAATACTCCGCGCGCATTCCAGGGAGCAACATTGTAGAGTGTAGAATTTTTTATAATATCATTATCGCCATCTCCATCGATATCATGGATCTGACAAGCTGTACCGAATGCAGAGTTGCGAAGATTCCCCAATCGGGTTTGCGATTCATTGGTGAACACGCCACTGCCGTTATTAATCAGCAGATAATCCATTGATGCACCTCCAGCGGAATTCTGACGATAGTTTACGAAGTAGATATCTTTATGTCCGTCGCCGGTTACATCGCCTCCCCATACAGCGCAAAAGCGTACAGGATCATCGGTCAGCACCGGGAAACGTGTAGAAGATTCATCTACGAATCCCAACCAGTTGCCCAGTGAATCAACTCCCTTGTTGCGGAAATACTGCGGCTGCTGAAGAAATGTATTTGCTATGATTACATCATTCCAGTTATCGTGATCAAAATCGTCTACATATACATCGCGCGCGAAACTGACAGTAGAAATAAACTCAGGTGCGTAGAGTGAAGTCTGGTCGGTGAGGATGCCGTTTACATTCATCAATAGAAGCGTCGACTTCCCCGGCTGTGTAGGACTCGAGAACGGTTGCTTACGAACTACGATTACATCTTCACGACCGTTATTGTCAAAATCGGCGGCCCACATATCCTTTTCTTCCGGGTCAGTGGTGGCGACGGAAGAAACGACCAGGCGTTGAGTGGTATTATCTTCCCAAGGGAGCCATTGGGCATTTACTGTCCGGGAGAGGAGCAGTAGGCAGAGCAGGAGCTTTCCGGTTTTGGCAAGGGTCTTTTTCATGGGTAGATCGGGGGAGAATTAAAAACAAGATAAGAAAAAAAGTAATTGGTTGCTGAAAAATGTGCAAAATATTGGTGTAGAGGGGATTTTGTGGGGTGGAATTGAATTCTCGGGGGCAATGGAAATTCGAGACTTAAACGCGGAGATTTCTATGGTTAATTCCAAATCTTTTTTCAAGATCCTGCGAGGATAGCAGGATCACTGATTTGATTCACATAGGGCGTTTGTCGTTTAATGACAGCGAACATTCGATGTGCCAGCTTGTTCCTCAGTGCATTAATAACTAGCATTTTATTTTTCCCCTCTTTAACTTTCCGGATATAATATTCTTTCAGATCTCCATGTGCTCTGATGCACGACATTGCCGCCATATGTAACAGTTTCTTGAGCTTGTGATTGGCCAGTTTTGACACCCGGTCTTTCTTAATTGTGCCACCTGACTGATTAGGGAAAGGCACTACTCCTGCATAACAGGCCAGATGGTTTGCACTATGGAAATCTTTAAAATTATTAGTAAACAAGATGAAGTTTAGTGCATTCTGACGGCCGATTCCTGGTATGGAGGTCAACAATCCAATATTTTGCTGCACCTCTGGCTCCTTTCGAGTCAATTCATCGATCTGGATTTCGATCTTGCTTAACTCTCGTTGAATGGTCTTCAATATTGTCTTGTAACAATTATACAAGGTCTTATATGTCTCTGGATTCATCGACTTACTTTCGCTGAGTTGATTTTCTATTGCCACTCGTTGATCTATCAGGGTCTCTCGGATCTTAAGTAAGTCTCCCAACTTCTCTGTCACTTCATCCTTCGGGACAAATCGATGCCTTCTATCCTCATACCTGATTGCATATTCTGCAATACGAAGTGCATCTTTTCGGTCACTTTTACCTCTCAAGTCTGATGCAGCCTTTTTTATCTTCAGTGCACTTTCTACCCACAGAAAGATGCCAAGATTACTGCAACTAACTCCAAGAGGGTGATTGTAGATGCCCGTAGTCTCACAACATACCAGCAGATCCTCAATGTCGATTTTATACTTACGTAGAATCTTTGTGAAGAAGCTTTTTAAAGCTTTTACTTCGTTCTTGACTACCTGTTCCAGCAATACTTGTTTTGACTGGTCCATCAAGGCAATGTCAACTTTTAGTTTGGAGACGTCCACTCCAATGTAGTACTTTTGTTTCATACTAATTACGTTTAGGTTACCGTAAAGGATGCCTGCTCTATGTCCTTGATAATAGGTCGCAAACCTGAATTTCTATTTAGAGCTATCATCCAAAGAAGCAGGGTGTCATAATCTCCGCTTAGGCCTCTAACCTTTGGCGCAGGACGACGCGCCCTGCTTCTTACGGCAACTGATTTAAGCTATAAATTTAATGAGTTTGCAAACTAAAGGAGCGCAAGGGAGGCGCGGCGGTCGCAGGGCCCCCTCCCCCCACTATGGATAAGAGTAAGAAACTCATTCGTTATGTTTCAGAGGAAAATAGCGTTGAGTAAAATGGGCAGGTTTTGGGCAGCCGTGGGTTTAAACCCGATGCAAAGGTAGTGGGGAGAAATGAAATGGAGATTAAAACAAACGTTTGTATCCGTTTAGTTTTTGTAGTAACTATTCTTTTTTAGTTCACCTTCCGGTTCGACTCCCTTCCATCTGCAAATAATTTGCTGTGATTAGAATAAAAAGCAAGATGGATCCTTCTACAATGCGTTGGTAGAAGCCGACGTAGGGGGAGTGAATATTAATGGTTAGCAGGGCGACAAAAACGATGGCTATTGTTCCGCTGATGATGCCGGTGGTTGATACAGTGCGTGCGTTGGGCCAGCTGCGGGCGGTATTGCCGAGGACAATCAAACATACCGGGACAATCAGATAGGTTAACATCCCGCTGAGGTTGTGGATGAGTTGTGAGATACCCGGATCAATTAAATCGGTCTCACAGCCTTTGTCGCAGGGAAAAACACTCACCATAACCGTTCCGATTCCGTAAAAGATTCCAAGGCCGGTAAATGCGATGCTTGTATTGCCCGCTTTCGGAACCTGCCGGATAGCCAACACCGAAAACAGAAGTATACAGATCCCACTCGGTATAAAACCAACAAAACGCAACCATTCCCCATAAGGTGTCCCGATAGCATACGACTCACTGATCAACTGCGACACATGGCTATAATTCTCCATCTGCAAGCCACCAAGAATAGTCGTTGCGATAAATAATCCGACACCCGTAAATCCGATTCGTGCGATGGTTGAGTTGGTCATTGTATAAAGGTTTGCTGGGTTGAAAGTATTGACACTCCGGAATCACCGGATGTTTTATAAATGCCATAAGCCAACAACAAATTACACAAAAAATTCTCTTTCGAGAAATGTTCTATGATACGCTTTCCATTCTGTTCTATTTCGTGACTGTTCATTGCTAAAACTTCATTTTTTTAAGGTGTCGTTGCACTTCTCTTTCCACTTGGTCAAAGTCGGGCAGGTCTTTTATTTGTTCGCTCAAAGAGCTTTTCCAT
>JAGOJO010000158.1 GCA_017995075.1 Bacteroidia bacterium
ATGCTGACTTATGTTCTCAATGCGGAAAATGTTTTCTGATTTGTCCACATGCTGCTATCCGTTGCAAAGTATATGACAAGAACGAACTCTCCTCTGCCCCGCAAACCTTTAAACACACTGCACCGATAGGTAAAGAATTCTCACGTGATCAGGAAGTATACACCTTACAGGTAGCGGTAGAAGATTGTACCGGCTGTAATCTCTGTGTGGAAGTTTGTCCGATAGAAAGCAAAACAGCGCAAGGACACAAAGCGATTAACATGATGGATCAGTTGCCTTTGAAAGAAACTGAAAAGCAAAACTGGGATTTCTTCCTTAGCTTACCGGATCTGGATCGCGAACGCATTAACCGTACAACTGTAAAAGGAACTCAATTCTATGAACCATTATTTGAGTTCTCCGGTGCCTGCTCAGGTTGTGGAGAAACTCCCTATCTTAAACTTCTGACACAATTATTCGGCGACCGGATGATTGTAGCGAATGCTACCGGTTGCTCATCGATATTCGGAGGTAATTTGCCTACAACTCCATGGACGAACAACAAAGAGGGACATGGTCCTGCCTGGGCAAATTCACTTTTCGAAGACAATGCAGAATTTGGATTGGGACTTCGTCTCGCCACTGACAAGAAAAAAGAAACAGCATCACACCTGTTGCATCATCTGAAAAATATTGTCGGACCGGATCTTGCTGAAGAAATACTGACGACTCCTGAAGTAAGCGAAGGCGATTTTAAATCACGACGCAAACAAATTGCTGCACTTCGCGAAATTCTCCGCAACACCGATCATCCCGAAGCCAAACAATTACTGCAACTCACAGATTTCCTCTCTGAAAAATCTGTGTGGATCATTGGTGGCGATGGATGGGCGTATGATATTGGATTCAGCGGACTTGACCATGTACTTTCCACAGGAGAAAATGTAAACATTCTGGTTCTTGACACGGAAGTGTACTCGAATACCGGCGGACAGAAATCGAAATCTACTCCATTGGGTTCTAGTGCAAAATTCTCCATCAAAGGGAAGCAGACTTCGAAAAAAGATCTTGCATTGCAGGCCATCGCACATGGAAATGCATACGTAGCACAAATTGCAATCGGCGCGAATGATCAGCATACCGTGCGAACTTTGCTTGAAGCAGAAGCATTCCCCGGCCCATCGATTGTTATTGCCTACAGCCATTGTATTGCGCATGGATACGATATGGCGAAAGGTGCAGAACATCAGGCCAACGCTGTGAAATCAGGATACTGGCCTTTGTTCCGGTACAATCCGCATAAGGCAAAAGGGGAGAGATTCAGTCTCGATAGCAAGGATGCATCATTACCGGTTGAAGACTTCCTCTACAAAGAGCAACGCTTCGAAGTGATTCGTGCGAAGAATCCAGCTCGTGCGGAAGATTTCCTACACCGTGAAGAACAGGAAATATCAAGCCATTGGGATAAACTGCTTACCTTAAAGAATCTATAAAAAACTGAACACCATTATCCTTTACAAAACGTCATGTGGGAAACTGCATGGCGTTTTTTTTCAGGAGGCCATCTTCAAAGCACCACGAACATACAAAGGCAAGTCAATCAATGAACCATCAGCGGCCTGATTGCGGTGATGTCCGAGACGAACGATAATCAGATTCTTCGAAGGAACAACAACGATGTATTGACCAAGAATTCCACGGCAATAAAATATTTTATGTCCGTCCACTTCGGATATCCACCACTGATAGCCATACTCGGTATTTGGTTTTCCTTCATCCAGCAACGGCGCAGGCACCACACTCTGCTGTACAAAAGAAGTATCGAGCAACTGCTGACCATACATATTTCCGAGATGCAGATACAAAGCGCCAATTCGTGCGAAGTCGCGGGCATTGGAGTAGATACAACACGAAGCCTTTTCCATTCCACCATCCTTATCGATAGTCCATTCAGCCGGATGCTCAGCACCCAACGGTTGCCAGAGCGAAGCCGCACAATACTCACTTAGATTTTTTCCTGTAGCGCGCATGATAACCATTGCAAGTAACTGTGTAGCACCGCCCTGATAATAATAATTTTTACCTGGCACTCCTACTACTTCCAGACGGTCCATCAGCCCTTTCAGATCTTTCCCGTAATAGGCTTCCGTTGTAACACTAAACAAACTACTGTACGCCTCATCCCAGCTCAAAGCGGCCGACATAGTAATCAGCTGACGAAGCGTCAATTTCCCCTTGCTGTTGTCTTTATACTCAGGGATAAACTCTCCAACTGTTTGTTCCAGGCTTTTGATATAACCTTGTTTCAAGGCTATTCCCGTCAACACACCGATCACACTCTTCGACATCGAAAAAGAATTGGAAAGAGACGAATCACTGTATCCATCCCAATAGGCCTCATAGAGCAAGGAATCATTCTGTATGATCAGATACGCCACACTTCGCTCTCTGACGAGTTCATTGGCTGTTGCAGTGTCGAGTGGAATTTTATTGTAATGCGCAGATACTGCCCAAGGACGAGGTGTTCCGTTCTCTACTTTTCGTTGAATAAAAATATCATTATCATCGATGTTGACATAATTGTACACGAGGGCTTTTATCACCCATGCTTTTCCGGTAGCATACAAGCCAATTACTGCAAGTGCAATGAATACAATTAATGAACCTGCGAAATATTTTAATGCCTTTTTCATCGTTCAACGAAGATATAAAGATTCCAATAACACCACTATCAATTACAGAACCTGCACTTGTAATTATTACAAAAATAGCTCTTCGTTTACTCCTGCCAGCACCTGAAATTCAAACAGCTCCTGCATATGCAAGAGTACTTTCAGCTTCACCTCTTCGATATCCACTTCGCGCCCTAACTCTGCCTGCAGTGAAGTGACACCTTTATCGGTGATTCCACAGGGAACAATCCGGTTAAAAAAATCCAGATCGCTGTTCACATTAAAAGCAAATCCATGCATTGTTACCCAGCGGCTACAACGAACACCAAATGCACAGATTTTTCTGGCACCATTGCCTTTCTCAATATCGAGCCATACACCGGTAAGACCTTCTATTCTACCTGCCGTTAACCCATAATCGGCACAGGTGAGAATAATACTTTCTTCCAACAACCGAAGGTATTTATGTATATCATTAAAAAAATGATCGAGGTCGAAGATCGGATAGCCGACAAGTTGTCCGGGACCATGATACGTTATATCACCACCACGATTGATCTTATAATAAGTAGCGCCGATTTCTTTCAGCTTAGCGGCATCAGCCAGTAAATGTTCTTCAGCTCCACTCTTTCCCAATGTAAAAACATGCGGATGCTCGCAGAAAAACAAACGATGCCGTGGTGCAGACTGTTCTTCCAATGGCAACTCACGGTTGGCAACCTTCAGGCGAACTGTCTCCGCCAACTCACGTTCCTGTAAATCCCAGGCTTCCTTGTAGTCGATCAATCCCAGATCATAAAACTTTACTGTCTGCTGCATTTCGCCACAAAGATAGAACGTTCCAACTTTATTCTACCCGGATTCAGGAATAATGCAGATATTTGAATATGATTAAGAGAACTCTTGTCCTGCTGCTGCTTTTGAAATCGGTGTTATCTCCGGCCCAAAACTGGACATCACTCCCGGATTTCCCCGGATCAGCACGTGATGATGCTTCCGGATTTATCCTCGGCAACAACTTTTACGCAGGGACCGGACTCGACGGAGGATTCAATGCTACACGAGACTTTTATGTTTTCGATCTCGTAAATGAAACATGGTCAACCGGAACATCAATGCCAGTTGGTATGGAACGACAATACGCCTCCGGGTTTAGTGTCGGTAATTTAGGATATATCTTTGGAGGCATTGGTCCGGGCAGTACGTATCTCAACGATCTCTGGAAATTCGATCCGGGCACTTCTTCCTGGACCTCACTCACACCCATGCCCGCAGCAGGACGCAGAGGAACATCCGTATTTGTAATCGGTAATGAAGTTTATTTTACCGGCGGACATAACTCCACACAAGGCACCTTAAGTGATACCTGGAAATACAACACCATCACTGATAGCTGGACCTCCACCGGGACATTTCCGTTTTCCTCCTTCTGGCGCGGGAGTGGTTGCGCAATAAATGGCACAGGGTATCTGCTGAGTGGAATCGACAGTGCCAACCATTACATCGAAGAGATGTATAGTTACAATCCTACCACCAATACATGGACACTCTTCCAGCAAATGCCTGCCATCGCAAGAGGATATTGTCCATTACTCGCCATCGGAAATGAACTTTGTTTCTACGGAGGATATAATCCATCACAAGGCTATTTTAATGACATCTTTCGATACGACATACAACTCAACGCTTTCGTACCCTATGCCGGTCCGCCTGCTTTAGGTAGAAG
>JAGOJO010000069.1:0-8725 GCA_017995075.1 Bacteroidia bacterium
TTTCTAAATCAGAAAGTCCACGCTGCAATGATTCCACTTGTTCACTGGTTAAATTATCACTCCAATCACCAGCCTCAACCGATTTTTTGAATTGCAACAACGATGTTAATAAGCTCTTGTCATCCAAACCGGACAACCATTGCATTAGCTCGTTTCTGATACTTTCCGCCTTCATAAACGCAAATATATACAATTCAACCTTTTAAATCAAGAATACTTATGCTATTTCATCGCATATTTCACCAAACTATTTACGACAGCCCGAATCTAGCATGTACAGACCAATTGAAAACCTAAAAATAATAATACTATCAACTTGATCAATTAATCAGAATTGTCAAAATACTGAAGCCATCCAAGACAAGAAGCTATTAAATCCACTATCTGAACAATACCGCAGCTTCAAATGAATTGAGCACCTTCACACTTCCATCCACTTTCATTTGACCATTGAGATTATTAAAAATCAACTTCATTTTATGGACGCCAGAAGTCACTTCTAACATCATATCCTCCTGAGGAATCACTCCTCCTTCCTTATGGTGCTGCTTGTAATTTTTCTTCACGAAAGGTTCCAGATCTATGACAAACAGAAGAGAATCTGTTTCTTTAGAAGATACATTCAGTTTACCATTTTCCAGCTTCAGCAATAAGACTTTCCCGGAATCCAACACTACCTCTTTTTCCTCGCTATTACCACTCACATAAAAATTGATATCAAACTGATAAGTATAACCTTCCACCTTTAAAGGCGCATTATAGCTATTGGAATAGAAATGAAAATCCATTCGTTCAGAGGCATAATATCCCGAACGGGTATAATCGATTTTTAATTCACTTAAAACTGCATCCGCCAATGTATAACGACCATTCTTCTTCAAGAGTGTGTCCATATCTAGCGTAGTAATCCCCCGAATTGATTCGACACCCTCCGCATCAATCATATAATCCAGGGTAGACCAAATCACTTCCGCATCTTCATTCGAAACTTTCTGTCCGGCCGGCAAGGGAGTAATTTTCCCTTCGCTCCAGATTTTATTCTTCACCGCCACAGATTCCATTCGATTCATCTGGCTTTTCACACTAACATTGATTGAACTTAACGGACCAAAAGCAGAAATCAACGCCAGGACGAAGAGAGACATCGGAATCACTTTAATATTCTTTTTCTTACTCAGCAGGAAATACAGCGCCATGCCTGTCAACCACAATGCAAGCAGAATAATATAATAACGGTTAATGGTAATGCCATATTGAGAAACGCGCATATAAATGGAGAAGAACAATAAAATCACCAATGGAAACAAGGCCATGAAAAATCCTTTTGCGTAAGCTTTAATCCATGTGTATCGATCATTGTCGCGCAGTGGCCATATCAATAGTAGCGCGAGAATACCTGCCGTTGAAAAACCGACCACCAGATATGAAACCCATCCCTGCGGCCAGTTCATCGTGAGAATAATCCGAGCTGAATAGACATATAAAATCAAGAGGTAAATCGTAATCAGCGGCAACAACACAAACTGTGTAAATACGCGCAATGGCTTTGGGTAATCATCTACCTGTTGCAATTCAGCAACATTTTTCGGGAACACGGAAAGAAAAAACCATGTATTAAAAACTGTCGATATGAAGATAAACAACCGTAAGTAAGTCTTTTCATTAATATGTACTTCAAAAAGCTGATCAATGGCCATAATCGCCAGCGAAAGTCCGCCAAATAAAACCACCGAATACAAACCGGCCGTAAGGAAATTCAGGAACAGGCTTTTATTGTATTGCCAGAAACCATTCACTTCATGGTGTAATAAAAATGGAGCGAATGCCACAAACATATGTCCGGCAAGAGAGATCATGAGATAGTAAACTATATCCTTGAAATTTTCATTTGTACCGATTGTAAAATAAAAGCCGGTTAGCAACACTGCGAAGAGGATGTAGAGACCGCCAATCATCGACAATTTAAAGCCATACCTTTCCTGCATGGCTGCGAGTCCGGTAAAAGCAGGCAATGCCAACGACAAAGTCAGACAAACTTTCGTCAGATCTTCCAGCAGTTGCTTATTGGTATTGCCAAAATCTACGAGGTACATTAAAATTGAAGCGGCAGCAACCGCAATCAGCATTGGCACCGGAAAACGACGCAATGTTTCGGCTGCCTTTTGAACGGTTAAATTCAGTGATGGTATTTTCATGGTATATAGGTGGGGTTAAAAGTAGCGAAGGATTTCATTAGTCATCACAAGTCATTAAATTTGTTGGATGAATCAGACGACGGAAAAGATCAGGATTGACAAATATCTTTGGGCGGTACGAATGTACAAAACGCGTCAACTTGCCGCCGAAGCCTGTGAAAAGGGAAGAGTTAAGATTCTGGAACAGCCTGTGAAGCCTGCACGTGCGGTTAAATCCGGTGAAACGATTATCATCCACCGAGGTCCCTGGCATCAACACATAAAAGTACTCCAGCCACTGGAGAAACGGGTATCTGCCACATTGGCGAAAGAATATTGTGAGGACATTACTCCAACGGAAGAACTCGAGCGACAAAAATTGCATCAGGCTGCCTTGATAGCTTACAATGTTAAAAGCGGAGATGGTCGTCCTACGAAGAAAGACCGCCGCCAAATGGACGAATTCCTCGGCGACTGGTAACTATCAGGATCATTATTCATGACCACACCAACGCCAATCGTTTCTGTAATATTGCCTTTCCACCGTGAAAAATTTTTTCTCGCCGAATCAATTGACAGTATACTTCAACAATCTCTCACTAAGCTTGAAATTATCCTCATTGCCAGTGATGCAGACGCTGCAACTTTTTCTATTGCAGAGCAGCACGCCAAAAAAGACGATCGGATTCGTCTGCTCATTGCTCCTGCGCCCGGTTTGTCAAATGCATTGAACTACGGATTACAACACGCCACCGCACCATTCATTGCCCGCATGGACGCTGATGACATTGCTGCACCAGAACGACTCGAAAAACAGATTCGGTTTCTACAAAATAATCCGACAATAGGAGTTGTTTCCTGCCAGACATCCGGCACACCATCTTCGCAACAATCAACCGGCATTGACAATTATATTCAATGGCAAAACAGTTTAATCACACCTGAAACGCACTACACCAACCGGTTTATTGAATCACCAATTGCCCACCCGACAGTAGTATTCAGGAAATCCATCTACGAACAACATGGTGGTTACTCCACTGAAGGGATTCCAGAAGATTACGATCGCTGGCTCCACTGGATGGCGATGGGCATACGGTTCCAAAAGATTCCTGAAGTGCTTTTATACTGGAGAGATCATCCCGACCGGCTTACCCGTACATCTGCCGACTACGCCCTTCATCAATTCACCAAAGTAAAAGCCGGTTATTTTAAACAATGGCTAGCCAAAAAAGGAATTCAAAAACGGGTGATTGTATGCGGTGCCGGTCCGGAAGCACGTAAAAAGGCCGCTATTTTTGAAACAGCAGGCATCGACATAGCAGGCTTCAGTGATCTTGTCAAGAGGGAAATCCCCGACAAAATATTCCTTCCGGAGACGGAGATTCAAGCCGGGAGTCAGTGGTATTTTCTGAGCCTTTTGGCCGGAAGAGGGAAAGCCGCCGAGATGGATGCCTTCCTCCGAAACCGCGGACTAAGACCCGGAAAAGACTACACCATCGCCGCCTGAGTTCATCAACAGCCGATGTGAATAATCTTCAAAAACTATTTCCCGAAAGCCATCGTATACGGATTACTTTTGATCCTATTCATGAAACGCACCCTCCTCCTGCTCTGTTTCCTTCTCTCGGCTGTTCAATCCAACGGTCAGAACAGATTTTTCCAATATGGATTCATCACCGGTGCTTCTTCAGTAAACCTTTACGGCAACCCGTACATTGAGGCCTTCCTCGAACCGGAATGGCGAATTACAGGAGGACCTGCAGTTTATTATCCTCTTAGCCGACACTTCAGTATCAAATCCAATTTGTTCTTTGAATCCAAAGGAGCCGGTGGTATTATGCCTTTATTCGACAAAGACGGAGAACCGCTGGGGATCTTCAATACAAAAGTCAAGTACCAATACCTGACAGTCCCCTTGCTCTTCGACTATTACTTCGGCAATCGACTCAAAGGAAATTTCACCATGGGTCCCTGGGCCGGATTATTACTCAGCCAGAAAACCACCTTTACCGAACCAGTCTCCGGAGAAGTCATCGAAAACAAAGGGACGACGAGTTATATACCCTGGGACGGAGGAATTGTACTGGGAGCCGGACTCCGCTACGGACTGAACAAACGAGTTACATTTAGTCTGGATGGAAGATTTGATATTGGCATGACCAACATTGTCTCCATTCCGGTGTTAAGTAGTCTCACGATTTACACGCTTTCCTCCAAGATTCTGGTTGGTGTTTACTACACTCCCGGCTACAATGCAGGTAAAGTCAGAAATGTACCCGGCAACTAAACAATATTACTTTTTCATCAGAAGAGAAGAGTCGCCGAAGCTCAGAAAGCGGAAATTATTATCCATGGCATACGAGTAAATCTTACGCCAGTCGTCGCCCACCAGAGCCGCCACCAGCAACAAAAGTGTACTATCAGGCTGATGGAAATTCGTAATTAATCCATCAACCATTCTGAACGTATAACCCGGAGCGATGATAATTTCCGTAAACGCTGTCAACTCATCCATATCTTCTTTTTCCAGATACAACAACACAGCCCTCACAGCTTCCTGCGGAGATAACATTTCATCAGGAAGCATATCATAAGGCTGCCATTGCGATACCACTAACGGCGAGGCATATCCGATATTTTTCGCCAGCGCACAACCCAGCCAGTAGATACTTTCCAGCGTACGCACGGCTGTAGTACCAACCGCAACCACCGGACTCCCCTTCTCCAGCTGTAATACCAGTTCCTCCAACGCAAGCTTCTTCACCTGAATGCGCTCCGAATGCATTTTATGCTCACCAATCCTCTCCGACTTCACCGGTTTAAAAGTACCAGCTCCGACATGCAAGGTCAGACGCAACAACGACCTACCTGAAGCAGCCAATTGCGACATTAAATCAGTAGTAAAATGGAGACCGGCTGTTGGAGCCGCCACCGAACCTTCCTGCTCCGCATACACCGTATTATAACGTATTTCGTCCCCTTCTTCAGCATCACGGTTCAGATACGGAGGAATCGGCAACTCCCCACAACACTCCATCACCTCCGCAAACGAATAGTACTTATTTGACCAGGAAAACTCCACCTCCAGTCCATCCGCTGACTGACTCTTTTTGCTTGCATACAAAGTACAATCACCCTTGCTTCCCGAAAAAGTTTTCTCCAGC
Source organism: Bacteroidia bacterium (assembly GCA_017995075.1). GTDB lineage: Bacteria > Bacteroidota > Bacteroidia > AKYH767-A > OLB10 > JAJTFW01. Next base: position 5,342 of record JAGOJO010000069.1, read on the forward strand.
GAATCCTCCTTCCACTTTTTCAGGTTTCCTACCATACAAATCCACGAAACCGGATCCGACGAAGCAAAAACCTGCTCAGGAGAAAGGTGATTAGCCGGTTCCAGACAAAAGCACTCAATCAGCGCACCTGAAGGACGGCGAAAAAGCATCCGTGCATGAATCACCCTCGTATCATTAAAAACCAGCATCGCACCGGAAGGAAGGAAATCACCTAACTGACGAAAAACAGCATGAGAAATCTGTCTCCCGGAATACACCAATAACAACGAAGCATCCCTTTGCTCCAGCGGATACTTCGCAATACGTTCATTGGGAAGATCGTATGTATAATCCTTGCTATTCAACTCACGCGGGTCGGTCATAACATCTTTTCAGCCATTAAGTTTAATCAAACCAGAACAATAGTTTTCCACAGCCGGAACAGCATTTTCAGTGAATCAGGATGCATAATTAAGAAATTTCAGGATTCTTTTAAGAATAAAATTTTCTTTCACTTCCATGACAAACAAAAAAATTAAACAGCCTGTTCTTTCCGTGTCTGTTCTATCAACAGCACCAACCAAAAATTTCAATATATATGAAAAAATCACTATTCAACTTCAAATGGCCGTGGGGAGGGATGCTAACTGCATTTCTGCTTCTGATATCCTTCACGGGATTCACGCAAACTTATTGTAAGGTTAAAGGAGTCAACTCGGTAACGAGAAAACTCTGGATTGAGCGCACACTTATTGGTAACATTTCAAATGTATCCGGAAACAACAATGGATATGCTGACTTTACTGCAGTTACACAGAATGTAGCAGCAGGAAGTAATGTTCCATTCAGTATTGAAACAGGAAGACTTCTGTTTTCTAAATTATTCTACGCTAACATCTACCTCGATGCCAACAACGACGGAGATTTCAGTGATGCAGGCGAGTTGGTTGTACAGGATACTTCACGTGGAGTATTAAACGGAAGCTTTACAGTTCCAGCCAATGCAGTAAACGGACAACTTCGTGTACGAGTAGGTGTTAAACGACTTGGATTCGCACCTGACTGCGGATATTATTTCCTCGGCGAAACTGAAGACTACTCACTCACTGTTTCCGGCTCCAACTGCGTTGCCGATGCAGGAACATTAACCGCTACTTCATCAGTAGCCTGCACTAAAGGCGGAACAGCTTCAATTTCTGCGATTCCAACAGGCAATGCAATTGTACCTCCAGGTTATCAGACATTATATGTATTAACTGAAGGTCCGGGATTGGTAATTCAACAAGTTAATCCACTTCCATCTTTCTCTGTAAGCGGTGGTGGCATATTTACTATCCACACCTTAGTTTATGATCCCGCTACCTTAAACTTAGGAATTGTTGTGCCGGGAGTAACAACAGGATTTGATGTAAATGCTTTATTAATTCAAGGAGGTGGATCTATTTGCGCATCTCTTGATGTATCCGGAGCTCCAGTTCTCATTAACAATCCGGATGCAGGAACACTCACAGCAGTGAATTCTACTATCTGCGGAAACGGTGGAGTATTGACTGCAACACCTGACGGAAACAGCAATGTACCTGCTGGTTACTCTACAATTTATGTTCTCACTTCAGGAACAGGTCTGGTGATTGAGCAAGTTAGCGCAACTCCAAGCTTCACAGTAACTGGTTCAGGAATCTACACTATCCACACATTGGTATACGACTCAACACTCGACCTGAGCATCGTAGTACCTGGTGTAACAACTGGATTCGTTGTAAACTCTTTACTCGTACAAGGCGGTGGTTCTATCTGCGCATCACTTGATGTTGCCGGAGCACAATTCAATATTATCAATCCTGATGCAGGAACACTCACAGCAGTTGGTGGATCTACCGGATGCAGCAACAATGCAACACTTACAGCAACACCTGACGGAAACAGCAATGTACCAACAGGATATTCTACTATTTATGTCCTCACTTCAGGAACAGGTCTGGTAATTGAGCAAGTTAGCGCAACACCAAACTTCAACGTAACCGGATCTGGACTTTACACTATCCACACTTTAGTATACGACTCTACACTTGATCTGAGTATCGTAGTACCTGGTGTAACAACAGGATTTGTAGTAAACTCATTACTTGTACAAGGTGGTGGTTCCATTTGCGCATCACTTGATGTTGCCGGAGCACAATTCAACATTACCAATCCTGATGCAGGAACACTCACAGCGGTGAATTCTACTATTTGCGGAAACGGCGGAACATTAACAGCAACACCTGATGGCAACAGCAATGTACCTGCTGGTTACTCTACCATTTATGTTCTCACTTCAGGAACAGGTCTGGTAATTGAGCAAGTTAGTGCAACACCAAGCTTTACAGTAACTGGATCAGGAATCTACACTATCCACACATTGGTATACGACTCTACACTTGATCTGAGCATCGTAGTACCTGGTGTAACAACAGGATTTGTAGTAAACTCATTACTTGTACAAGGCGGCGGATCTATCTGCGCATCACTTGATGTAGCCGGTGCACAATTCAACATTACCAATCCGGATGCAGGAACACTCACAGCGGTAAATTCAACTATCTGCGGAAACGGCGGAACATTGACAGCTACACCTGACGGTAACAGCAATGTACCTGCAGGATATTCTACACTGTATGTACTTACTTCAGGAACAGGTTTGGTAATTGAGCAAGTTAGTGCAACACCAAGTTTCACTGTAACAGGATCAGGACTTTACACTATCCACACATTGGTATACGATTCTACACTTGATCTGAGCATCGTAGTACCTGGTGTAACAACTGGATTTGATGTAAACTCTTTACTCGTTCAAGGTGGCGGATCAATCTGCGCTTCACTCGATGTAGCAGGAGCACAATTCAACATTACCAATCCGGATGCAGGAACACTCACAGCGGTAAATTCAACTATCTGCGGAAACGGCGGAACATTGACAGCTACACCTGACGGTAACAGCAATGTACCTGCAGGATATTCTACACTGTATGTACTTACTTCAGGAACAGGTTTGGTAATTGAGCAAGTTAGTGCAACACCAAGTTTCACTGTAACAGGATCAGGACTTTACACTATCCACACATTGGTATACGATTCTACACTTGATCTGAGCATCGTAGTACCTGGTGTAACAACTGGATTTGATGTAAACGGATTACTTGTACAAGGTGGTGGTTCAATCTGCGCTTCACTTGACGTTGCAGGTGCACAATTCAATGTAACTAATCCGGATGCAGGAACACTCGCAGCGGTGAATTCTACTATCTGCGGAAACGGTGGAGTATTGACTGCAACACCTGACGGAAACAGCAATGTACCTGCAGGGTATTCTACTATTTATGTCCTCACTTCAGGAACAGGTCTGGTAATTGAGCAAGTAAGTGC
>JAGOJO010000069.1:8825-16284 GCA_017995075.1 Bacteroidia bacterium
CTACTATCTGCGGAAACGGTGGAGTATTGACTGCAACACCTGACGGAAACAGCAATGTACCTGCAGGGTATTCTACTATTTATGTCCTCACTTCAGGAACAGGTCTGGTAATTGAGCAAGTAAGTGCTACACCAAGTTTCACTGTAACTGGTTCAGGACTTTACACTATCCACACATTGGTATATGATTCTACACTTGATCTGAGCATCGTAGTACCTGGTGTAACAACAGGATTTGATGTAAACTCGTTACTTGTACAAGGTGGTGGCACCATTTGCGCATCACTTGATGTAGCTGGAGCACAATTCAACATTACCAATCCGGATGCAGGAACACTCACAGCTACCGGATCAACCGGATGTGGAAACGGCGGAGTATTGACTGCAACACCTGATGGCAACAGCAATGTTCCAACAGGATATTCTACACTGTATGTACTTACTTCAGGAACAGGTCTGGTAATTGAGCAAGTAAGTGCTACACCAAGCTTTACAGTAACCGGTTCAGGAATCTACACCATCCACACATTGGTATACGACTCAACACTCGACCTGAGCATCGTGGTACCTGGTGTAACAACAGGATTTGATGTAAACTCGTTACTTGTACAAGGTGGTGGCACCATTTGCGCTTCACTTGATGTAGCTGGAGCACAATTCAACATTACCAATCCGGATGCAGGAACACTCACAGCTACCGGTTCAACCGGATGTGGAAACGGCGGAGTATTGACTGCAACACCTGATGGCAACAGCAATGTTCCAACAGGATATTCTACACTGTATGTACTTACTTCAGGAACAGGTTTGGTAATTGAGCAAGTTAGCGCAACTCCAAGCTTCAACGTATCCGGATCAGGAATCTATACAATCCACACATTGGTTTACGACTCAACACTCGACCTGAGCATCGTGGTACCTGGTGTAACAACAGGATTTGATGTAAACTCATTATTTGTACAAGGTGGTGGCACCATTTGCGCATCACTTGATGTAGCTGGAGCACAATTCAACATTACCAATCCGGATGCAGGAACACTCACAGCTACCGGATCAACCGGATGTGGAAACGGCGGAGTATTGACTGCAACACCTGATGGCAACAGCAATGTTCCAACAGGATATTCTACACTGTATGTTCTCACTTCAGGAACAGGTCTGGTAATTGAGCAAGTTAGTGCAACACCAAGCTTTACAGTAACCGGTTCAGGAATCTACACCATCCACACATTGGTATATGATTCTACACTCGACCTGAGCATCGTAGTACCTGGTGTAACAACAGGATTTGATGTAAACTCCTTACTCGTACAAGGTGGTGGAACTATCTGCGCATCACTTGACGTAGCAGGAGCACAATTCAATGTAGCTTCACCAGATGCCGGAACTATTTCACCTGACAACTTCATTAACTGTCTGAACAACGGCAGCGCAACTATCACCGCAACACCGAACGGAAATGCAGTAGTACCAAGCGGCTTCCAAACCGTATACGTACTTACCCGCGGTTTAGGTCTGGTAATTCAGCAAGCTGGAGCAACTCCATCCTTCACGGTAACACAACCTGGCTTATACCGCATCCATACATTGGTATATGATCCAAACACCCTGAACCTTGGAATCGTTGTACCGGGAGTAACCACAGGATTTGATGTAAACTCCTTACTCGTACAAGGCGGAGGAACCATTTGCGGATCATTGGATGTACAAGGAGCACCTTCACTGGTATTCGGAACGTTCATCTGTAATCTGTTTGGATTTGGCAACAACTCCATCATCAACATCAGCCAGAACGACCTGAATGATGAGATCATCCGCATTGCAGAAAACAGCAACGAATCCGGAGCTCTGATCACTTCGATCTACCCAATGCCGGCTAAAGAAGAAGTAACTGTACAATACCTTACTTCCAACGGAGGTAATACCTTGTTAAGCATTTACTCCCTCACCGGACAAATAGTATTCCAGGAGCGTTTCAGCGATATCGAAGGACTCAACACCCGTATCCTGAATCTCAGCACACTTTCATCCGGAAGTTATGTTCTGCGCATGGAAAACAACAGTATTGTACAATCAAAACGAATTGAGGTTATTCGCTAGTTTGGTTTAATGCTGATTATTGCAGAGGCTGTCACGAAGAAAGTGACAGCCTCTTTTTTTTCATAAATACCCAACAATTCCACCTCAGGGAAATGAGCATATCCCCTTTATAAATAAAATCCGGCGGTGGTTTGAAATCTGGAATATCGGATTATATTTGAGCAGTCACACAAACGACAACCGACTATGCGCCAGAAAAACCTCTACCCTCTTCTGCTCCTGACCTTTTTTACCGGCACCCTGCAAGCCCAACAATCGTTCGTAGAATTACGCCGCGAAACATCCTGCTTCGACAATATCCGATGTGTCAATCAGGAGTTCAATGTCAGTATACCCGTATTTGATGCAGAAAACACCAATGGTATTCTGACGCAGGTTAACGACAGTGTATTTGGCATTGCCGCGGAAGTATTCGACCACATGAACCAGGAGATCACGCGTCCACCTGTAGACTGGAAAGCCGCCAAACAAGGTGTAGATCTCTGCGAATCGGGCATCAATGCCAACGAAACACGTGATCTTTACTACGCCATCCTATACAACGAAAACAGCATCACCAGCTTCATCTTGCGCAACGATTGGGTCGTAGAAAAGCAAATGATATTTGAAAGCAACTACATCACCGCTGAAAAGCAAATGGTATACGGATTCAGCGTCGATCTCGCAACCAATAAATACATTGATGTCAATACCCTTTTCCCACCCGAATCCAGAGCAAAATTCATTTCATTGATCAAAGAAGAATACGAACAGAACTATGACGAAGAAATGAGTAAAGCCGGCGACCGACTGGTATTTGCAGGGATATTATTCAACAAAGTACATCTCATTGCCGCTTACAACATGATGCTCCCCAACGAACAATCGGAAGTAAGAACAGTTGAAATCCCACTGCTCGAACTATATGACCTGATGGTTCCAGCCTACAAAGAAAAACTCAGCATCAAAGCAAATACCGAAGTGGCAAAACCCGATGAGAAATAAGTCTCTATTCATCCTATTGCTTTTTCTATACACTGCCAGTAACGCACAACACCGGATACTTTCCCTTCGATGCGACTCACTCTACCAGCAGTGCGACACCGTACTGATTGAATATTACGATGCAAATCAGCTACTCATTCAAAAAGAAAAACGCAGCGGAGAAAAAACCAACATTCAATATTTCTACAACACACAACAACAGGTCGTATTAAAAAAACACTTTAATTCAGCAGGAGAGCTGCAGAAAGAAAACCATATTTACTACGACAGCAATGGCGACTGGACCACCGACTCCCTACTCGGTAAAAACGCTGAATTACTGGTTTGCCTGCAACGCACCCGCATTTACAGTTCACCCGATAGCGGCAATCGTTATAAAGTTGAATGGTACTATAAAGGAGAATCAACACCCTTCACCACCCAACTTACCTCCAGTGATACAGCAGGAAGAGAGCTCACCAACTCCACCTGTTATTCACCGGTCAACTGTGTCACAACAGTATTTAGTTACGGTCCGAGAGGTAAAACCGCCACCGAGCTTTGGGTATTGCAACCCGACAGCAACGTGCCACAGCTCACCGAATCAGAAGAATATTACTACACTGAGTTAAATCAACAGGCAGGCATGGTCCGGTTTATGGAACCCAATCATGTTTGTATTGAGCGCATTAGATACAAACGTCTCGAAGGTTTAAAATAAATTTTTATCGTGTTCCAAAAAGGGGTATTTTTGAAAAACATGAGATCCCTACTCTATCTTCTCCTCGGCACCGGTTGCCTTTTCATCTCTTGCAAACCGAAAGAATCCACAACAGAAAATGATGCCAGCACTACTGATGCAGTTGTCACCAGTGACTTATACAACGACTCACTTGTCCTAAGTCGAAAAACAATTGTCTTTTACCAGTTGCGTGACGACCAGGTAGATTCCATCCTCGCAGAAGAACCGGAAGGAGGAATAGCTGATGTAGCCAGTGATTTTATTTATTACAGCGGACTCGCCACTGACTCCTTACGCAGAGCATCGTATGATGTTATTTATACCAACAAACGATTTATCTCCTGCATGCTGGCCGACAGCACACGAACTGTCATCGACAGAAATCAACAGGGATTAAAATTCGGAATGATCATCACGGATGCCAAAAACAAACCAGGCATTGTTGACGGAGTGAAAACGGATATTGAATATCTGAATGAGGCAGGAAAAATCACTGCGACATTTCGCTAGTTAGTTAAAACAAACTCATCTGTAGTTCCTTCAGCTGAAAACTTTTCCGGTGATGAGGAGTATAGCCATAGGTTTTGATCGCCTGCACATGTGTTTCTGTTCCATACGCTTTATTTCTATCCCAGGCATACTGCGGAAACTCGAGATGAATTTTTTGCATATACTCATCACGGTGCGTCTTCGCAAGAATAGAAGCAGCAGCGATAGACAGATAATTTCCATCCCCTTTCACCAGACAGGTATGTGGAATAGCATTATACTTCCGAAAACGATTCCCATCAATCAACAACAATTCCGGTTCAGGAGAAAGTTTACTGATTGCAGTATGCATTGCTTTAAAAGTTGCATTCAGAATATTGATCCGATCGATCTCATCCGGCATCACCATCGCCACACCCCAACTCAATGCATCCCTCTCAATCAGGATACGGAGGTTATCGCGCATAGTCTCCGGCAGTTTTTTTGAATCATCCAGGGCTTCATACCAATCATGCTGCGCATTGGCATCCAGAATGACGGCAGCCGCCACTACAGGACCCGCCAGGCAGCCACGACCGGCCTCATCCACTCCGGCCTCCATCACATTGGGATTAAAACTTCTTTCCAGCATTCGCTAAATTCGCCCTCTAAATTGCTTTAAATTTGCCAACCCGTCAAGGCATGCAGAAAAAATTTGTCACCAACCTCGCCTTCCTGCTCTTCCTGAATTTGCTCATCAAGCCATTCTGGATTTTAGGAATTGACCGTGCCGTACAAAACACGGTAGGTGCGAGTTCGTATGGGTTGTATTCTGCCCTTTTCAACTTCTCCTTCCTCTTCAACATACTGCTCGATGTAGGGATCACCAACTTCAACAACAGGAACATAGCTCAACACAACCACCTGTTGCAGAAACACTTATCTGGCATATTGGTTCTTCGTCTGGTCCTTTCAGCCGCGTATTTCATCGTCAGTTTTATAATTGCCATCCTCCTAGATTACCAAATAGAAGAGCTCTGGATGCTATCTGTAATGCTGCTCAACCAGGCATTGATTTCCTTTATTTTATACTTAAGGTCCAATATTGCAGGGCTGCATTTGTTCAGAATTGACAGTCTGGTTTCGGTATTAGATCGGTTTATCATGATCATTTTATGCGGCGTATTATTATGGGGCGGCATCACCAACACCACCTTCCGCATCGAATGGTTCATCTGGGCCCAGACATTTGCCTACGCCATCACCGCCATCTTCACCTTTCTCATACTGGCCAGCCGGGTTAAAAAGATCGAATTCAAATGGGATCCTAAATTCTCCATGGTCATCCTCAAACAGAGTTATCCTTTTGCCATCCTCATTTTGCTCATGACCTTTTACAACCGCATCGACTCAGTGATGATTGAACGCATCCTTGACAACGGAGCAGAGCAAGCCGGCATCTACGCACAAGCCTACCGTTTACTCGACTCCGCCAACATGATCGCCTATCTTTTCTCCGGGCTGCTGCTGCCGATGTTCTCCCACATGATCAAACACCGGAAACCCATCGAAGAGCTGGCGGAATTATCGTTCTCCTTTATTGCCGTACCTGCCATCATGATCATTGCCTGCGGAGTATTTTATGCCCATGATTTAATGGGACTCCTCTACCTTGCACATGTTGAAGAATCCGCCACAGTATTCGCCATTCTCATCAACTGCTTTCTTGCCATCAGTTCTGTTTACATATTCGGAACCTTGCTCACTGCCAACGGAAATCTCAAGGTATTAAACATGATCGCCTTTGGTGGGATGATATTGAACATCACAATGAACTTCATCCTCATACCGATGTATCAGGCCAAAGGAGCCGCTATTGCCAGTATGACCACACAGTTCATAACGGCCGGAGCCCAAATATTACTTGCACACCGGATTTTCAAATTCAATATCAGATGGACATTAGCCATGCGCTACCTCATATTCATCTTCATTACTTTTTGTTTGTTCTGGTTCACGAGTCAATTCCAGACATGGTTCATCTGGAGAGCAGGATTTGGGGCAGCCGCCTGCTTCCTTCTTGCCTTACTTCTAAAGCTGATACGCCCAATGGAGCTTTTTAAGGTCATCAAACATGGTGATAATTAGTTAGTTAAGTAATATTCACGTCTTTAGACTATTTTTGCCAACCCAAAATCAACATTCCAATGAATCAACAGCCGGTTGCATCAGACAAACTGGACATGGTACGTCTCACACAGTTATTAGTGAAATGGCGTAAACAACTCATCTACACAGGAATTGGTGCTGTCATTGTCTCCATCATCTTCACGATGCCACAGATCATGACTCCCATGTTCAAAGCGGAGATGATCATCTATCCGGTAAACCTGCAAACCTACTCCAAGGAAACTCCAACGGAACAAATGGTACAGTTGTTGAATTCGGAAGATGTAAAAGACAACCTTATCAAGGATTTTCATCTTTACAGCCATTACGATATTGACAGCACAGGGTCTTATCCCCGATTTGAAATTTTAAAACGACTCGCCGAAAATATCAGCATCAACAAAACGGAATTTGAATCCATCGAGATCACTGTTATAGACAAAGATCCGAAGATAGCCGCACGACTTTGTGACTCCATAGCATCCTATGTTGATCAGAAAGCCATCAGTTTATTACGCACCAGATCGCAGGAAATCGTAACGATTACAAAAATGCAGATGGACGAAAAAAAGCTGGAACTGGATTCTCTTGAAAACGCCATCAAAAGCATTCGTGCAAACTACGGAATCACCGACTTTGAAAATCAAATTGAAGGCTTCTCGAGGGAATATTACCGCTCCATGGCAAGCGGAGGCGCAAACAGCAGGATGGAAACACAACGGAAGAATTTCGAAGAGAAAGGCGGAGAATATGTATTGCTCAAAGAACTTCTCTGGCGTGTACGCGGTACATATGCAGACTACAAACTGAAATACGAACAGGCGCTTACCGACACAAAAAAGGAATTGGATTTCCATACCACCGTAACCAAGGCGACACCACCTGAACGAAAAGACTCCCCGAAGAGAAGCTTAATTATATTACTATTCACCTTTGGAGTTTTGTTTGTCGCTGTACTGGTGATCATTTATCAGGAACACTACAAGAAACGTTTCGACGCTGAGATAATCTCTTAAAC
>JAGOJO010000159.1 GCA_017995075.1 Bacteroidia bacterium
GTTAATGGCTGGTAATTATCTTCTCCGAAATGATGCACCCATGGATCAGGATGAATGCCAAGGAAGCAATTTTCTTTTTCGAGTAAGGAAGCTGCTTGCAGCACGTTGTTCTTCGCAGAAACAGCATACTTTCCATCGAGATGTAATGTCATGCTGAACCCGTGTCCCCACCAGCAGAAAGTCCGTAAAGCAAACGTATCCGGCTTACCGAAAACACGTGGATAATCGAGGATGGTCCAGGGGAAGCCCAGGTAGTTCTCTCCCTTGCTGATCTTCGGCTTCGAGGCCATCACTTCTTCCGGAAGATCCACGTCCGACTCCAGCACTGCACGAATTCTCTCCGCACAATCGCCGAAAATCTGCGTTATCTTATCGCCCGTACTCCGCTTCAGCAGAAAAATTTCTTTGTTTTCGAGAAGATTCAGCTCCTCCGGTTGCAATATCTCCATGTAGATTCACGCTATTAGCCAAACTTAGGGTATTTTTGCAAACCCAAATCCGGCTCGTGAAGAAACTGCATGCATTGGTGATTAAATCGTTCGTAGGTCCGTTCTTTCTGACCTTCTTCATCGCCCTGTTCGTGTTGCTGATGCAATTTCTCTGGAAATACATCGACGATATGGTAGGGAAGGGCCTCGATGGAACCATCATTGCCGAATTGCTTTTTTATACTTCCGCCAATCTGGTGCCACTTGCATTGCCGCTGGCCATCCTGGTGTCTTCCATTATGACCTTCGGAAATCTGGCCGAGCATTTCGAACTCACTGCAGCCAAGGCAGCCGGAATATCGCTCCAACGCATCATGATGCCCTTGCTCTTCGCAGCTATTTCCATCTCGGCACTCGCTTTCTTTTTCTCGAATAATGTACTGCCGTATACTAATCTGAAGATGGGGTCATTGCTGTACGATATCCGTCAGCAGAAACCGGCCTTGTCGATTCGCGAGGGAGTTTTTTACAATGGGATTGAGGGGTACAGCATCAAAGTAGGAGATAAAGACGAAGACGGAAAAACCATCTATCGGGTGATGATTTACGATCATACCGGAGGCATGGGTAACCGTAAACTGGTGGTGGCTGATAAAGGGCGAATGGAGTCGACCCCCGACCAGCGTTTTCTGATTCTTACCCTCTTCAACGGCAGCAGTTACGAAGAGCAGAGTAAAAACAAAGGCGGAGTAGATTCACATCCGTTGATGCGAAACGGATTCAAGGAGTATGTTATCCGCTTTGATCTTTCCCAGTTTAAGCTCAACCGCACCAACGAAGAGTTGTTCAAGGGCGGACATCAGATGATGAATCTCTCGCAGCTCAACAAAGCCGTAGACAGTTTATCGACCGACTGGGTGCGCCGGGAAAATCTCTCGAAAATGAATGTCCAGCCGTACTTCCTCTTTCTCCGCGATTCAGTAAAATTCAAGCAACGGGTGAAATTATATCCGCCCATCGGAGTCAACGACAGTATCACGCCTGCTTCATCTCTGGCCTACTACGACAATGCCATGAACCAGGCACGCGCCATGCAATCGTATCTCCTCGGTCAGCGCGACGAAAAAGAATCAAGATCGTACCAGCTCGCCCGTTTCAAAGTGGAATGGCACCGCAAATTAACGCTCTCCGCCGCCTGCTTCATCCTCTTCCTGATTGGCGCACCACTTGGAGCAATTATCCGGAAAGGAGGACTCGGCATGCCACTCGTGATCAGTATACTCTTCTTTCTGGCCTATCACGTTGCCAGTATTACGGGAGAGAAGTTTGCCAAGGAAGGCATCATCCCGCCCTGGAGAGGAATGTGGCTCAGTTCCATGATACTGCTTCCCATCGGACTCTTCCTCATTTACAAAGCAACCCACGATTCTGTTATATTTGACCGTGAATCCTATGTCGGCTTTTTCCGGCGTTTGTTTAAAAAGAAAACCTCTATCAAGTGAGAATTCTACAGCTCTGTATCCGCGTTCCTTATCCGCCGGTTGACGGTGGAAGCATTGCCATGTACCATTTGCAGCAATCATTGCATCAGAATGGAGCGAAACTGAAGGTGCTTTCTTTTAACACCATCAAGCAGCTCACGGATATTGATACCCTCGACAAAGAATACCGCGACATGACCCGTATTGAAGGGATTTACCTCGATAACCGGATCAAACCTTTTGCTGCTTTGTTCAATATTTTCACAGGAGAGTCGTATCATATCATTCGCTTTGTGCGCCGCGATTTTGAAGAAGCCCTGGTGCGTATACTCAAAGAAGAGCAGTTTGATGTCATCCAGCTGGAGAGTTTATACATGATTCCTTATCTGGAAGCCATTCGCAGTTATTCAAAAGCCCCGATTGTACTACGGACACATAACATCGAACATCTCATCTGGCAACGGCTGGCGAATTCCTCTAAAAACCCATTGCGCAAATGGTATTTAAATCTCCTTGCAGAGCGACTCCGTCATTACGAGCAATGGGCGTTGAACAGGGTAGATGCCATCGCCGCCATGACGCCGGAAGATGAACAGCAAATGCGTGATTTAGGAGCAGATGTCCCCATGATTGTAGCTCCTGTTGGAGTGGACATTCCCGATTATCCGGTGTACCCGAATCCGGACCCGAAAGTGGTATTTCATATAGGAGCCATGGACTGGATGCCGAATCAGGAAGGAGTGCATTGGTTCCTCACCGAAGTATGGCCCAAAGTCCTCACCAAAGTGCCTGATGCTAAATTGAAACTTGCAGGGAAAAAGATGCCCGACTATATCAAAGCGTATGCTGGAGCGAATGTGGAAGTCCATGATTTTGTACAAGACGGCAAGGGCTTCATTGGCAACGGAGGGATTATGATTGTCCCTTTGTTCAGCGGCAGTGGTATGCGCGTAAAAATTGTAGAAGGAATGGCCATGGGAAAAGCCATCGTCACCACCGCGATCGGAGCAGAAGGGATAGCCGGAAAGGATGGACAAGAATTCATGATCGCCAATACCAACAACGAATTTGCAGAAGCTGTTATCCGATTGTTACAAAACCCTACCAAACAACAGGAGATCGGACAAAACGCCCGGATATATTCTGAAAAGGTATTTGACAATACAGCCATCGGAAAGCAAATGATCGGGTTTTACGAAAGTCTCGAAAAGGAGTAGGAGAGGAGGCTTCATGGAACATCTCAGGCATTATTTTTTTAGTTGAAATTAACAGTATATTCGCTAGTTTAAGTCATTGATAATAAGGTTCTTAATGAGATTGGTCCCTGTTTTGCACAAACAAATGTCAGCTTTTTTGCAAATTGACGTGCTTCCTAAGTATTTTTTCAGTAATATTGCAGCCCCAATTTCCGGGTAATTAATAAAGATCATGGACTTACTTAAAGTAGCTCAAGAGCAGCTGATTGAAAAGAAACAGTGGCCGGAATTCAAATCCGGTGATACTATCACTGTATATTATAAAATCATTGAAGGGAACAAGGAGCGTGAGCAGCAGTTCCAGGGAGTAATTCTTCAGCGTCGTGGCGCGGGACTCACTGAAACGTTCACCATCCGTAAAATTTCCGGCGGTGTAGGTGTAGAGCGTATCTTCCCGATCAACAGTCCGAAAATCACCCGTATTGATGTAAACAAACGTGGTAAAGTGCGTCGTGCACGTATCTTCTATCTCCGCGATATGATCGGTAAGAGTGCCCGTATCGAAGAGAAAAAAGTGAATACTACCAAAGCGTAATATTACCGCTTCAATCCCCATACAGAACCTCGCTTCGGCGGGGTTCTTTTTTTATGCCCTTTTTTTTAAGTGAGGATTGATGAGTGATTAAGAATTACCTGTTAATACTCCGTTCGATTTTCATCAATTCCTAATGGAAATCTCCCTATCTTAACTCCATGAAGAGGACGCCGGTTTGGCATATTTTATTTTTCCTGCTTGCACTATTCAATGTGGGGTCCACCCGGGCTCAACATTTCATGATATCACAGGTTTACAAGGCCAATGCCGACAGTGATGCTGTGTATTCCATCGTTATCCGCAATTCCTCCAACGACAGCATCATGGTGCTGCATACGCAGGAAGCCAATCTCCCGCCATTCCTCAACAAATACAAGTACGACAAAGGCGGCGACAAAGGCGCAGTCCTGACCTTACATTTAGGGAAATCCACCAACCCCTTTTTACCCGAAAAATACAGGGCCACCAAAACCCTTCCCCCAAAAGGCCAGCTCGAATTGTATTTCATCCTTCCCGCCACCTACAACGGCCAACTGAAAAACCTGGTCATCTACTATTCCATGCTCGACGATAAATTTTATCCTGATTTTCTCAAGCTCGAAAAAACCGGCAC
>JAGOJO010000160.1 GCA_017995075.1 Bacteroidia bacterium
CCTGCGGATTTAAAAACGAATCCCAGAACTATTCACAAATTGCATTAGCGGCCATCCTCAACTTCGAAGACATCCTTCGTCTTGATGGTGACTCTATATTTCTTTCACAGGGAGACAAAGCTTATGCGCAAGCCAAACGAAGCAACAACACTTCGCCAACTGAAAAAGCGGAAGACTTATTCTACAGTTTACTACAATATGAGCGTGATTTATCAGACGGAACAATTGGCTACGATTATTTCGAGTCGCAAGTCACTTCGATCCGCAGTCAGCTCACGGCGATCAATCTTCCTGGCAAATCACAATATCCACTCAACGAAGAACAGCTTGTACGGCTATCCAAAGAGTTAATGTTCAAACGGAAGATGGAAGATGCCATCCGACTGCTACGCTTCAACATGGAATCGTTTCCACAATCATCGACCACTGCAGAGCAATTAAGCAAAGCCTACCGCATGACCGGAAACGCAGGGTTAGCTCAGAAATACATGACCAAATCGAATGAGCTGAACAACGCCAAATAAAAAGACAACTCAACAAAATAGGATAGCACTGCAATAACAGCGGTGCTATTTTTTTTCGGTATTCACCGGACTTTTCTCCTTCGCCGGTTTTTTCTCCTGCTTCTTCTCCTCCACCATCACCAGATTTCCGATATCAGCCTGAGTTTTTACGTTTCCAAAAAGTACAGTCACTTTATCCTCCTTAATCACCTCCACCGAACCTGGGACTTTTCCATTTTTCAGACGAACCACACTACCCTTTTTCAGGTGTTTACGATTATACGCAATCAGCTCCTCCAGCTTCATCTGATCCTTTTCACTCAACGTATTGCGACGCTCCTGCAAACGTTTATTGTATTTTTCCAGGACGGCTTTTTTATTCTTCGACTCTCTCCAATCTTTCACAAAGCGATTAAACTTATCTTCCATCTGTTTTGAAAGCCGCAGCTCCTTCTGACGGATCCGTTCCTCGTCCTGCTCATGTTTTTGCTCCTGGTGCGCAACATTCTTCTCGTACTTATTCACGAGCTCATTCAATCGTTTTTCCTGCGCTTTGTTCACCTCCATCAAGCGGGCTACTTCCCCTTTCTCCCTCTCCATTTTCGTCAACAGTTCTTCCAGCAAAAGATTATTCTTCTTCACTTTTTTCCGCGCACGATTAATCACTGAATGAGGAAGTCCACTCCGTTCAGCCACAACAAACGTATACGAACTGCCCGGCTTACCAACTTCAAGACGAAATAAAGGCTCCAGCTTACGCGCATCAAAAGCCATAGAACCATTAATGATTCCCTTTGTGCGATCGGCCAGTACTTTCAGGTTCATATAGTGAGTGGTAATAATCCCCACTGCTTTTTTAAAATTCAGTTCTTCCAGAATCGACTCAGCCAGCGCACCACCCAGCGAAGGATCAGTACCAGTACCGAATTCATCAATTAAAAACAGCGAAAACTCATCTGCCCGCTGAAGGAACATTTTCATGTGTCGTAAACGCGAACTATAAGTACTCAACTCAAACTCCAACGACTGAGAATCGCCAATATCCACCAGAATATTTTTAAAAATTCCGAACCGGCTATTGCCATCCGCCGTCACCAGAAATCCACTCTGCAACATCATCTGCAGGAGTCCAACCGTTTTCATACAAACCGTTTTCCCACCGGCATTCGGACCTGATATCACCAGAATCCTTTCCTCCTCATGCAAACGCAAATCAAACGGGATCGTTTTTTTACCTGCAGCCTTATTATATAGAAACAACAACGGATGACGCGCATCCAACACCTCCACTTTCGGACGAGGTTCCACATACGGAAGTGCTGCATTCATCTTCACTGCCAGTTTAGCCTTCGCCAGGATCAGATCAAAATTCACCACCAGTTGATTATACGAAGAAATAGGACCATGATACTTCCGCAGAAACTCCGTCAGTTCTTTCATGATCCGCTGGATTTCCATGCGCTCCTCTTCCTCCAGCGACAACAATAAATTGTTCACACCAATCGCTTCTTCCGGCTCGATATAACAGGTTTTTCCGGTAGCACTCAGATCATGAATAATACCTTTTGCACTTCGTTTCTGCTCCGCAACGATACTCACCACTCTACGACCATTTCTCCAGCTCTCTTCCGATTCTGTAAGCCAACCGCTTTTCCGGTATTTAGCAATGATGCTCTGATACAACTGCTCTGACTCCACCCGTTTACGCGCAATGTTTTTACGGATACGACCCAATTCAAGAGATGCTGATGATAACACATATCCCGTCTCATCCATCACTTTATCGATCGCTTCCTGCAACTCCTTTTCAAAAACAAGCACATCCACTTTAGATTGCAGTAATGGGAATTTCCCCTCCCTGCCTTTGAAAAAACCGACCAGCAATCCAGCCAGACGGATAATTTTATTCAATTGCAAAACCTGACCCGAGGCCAACACTGAATTCCGGATAAACAACAACTTAAGCTCCTGCGCAATATCAGGATACATCGCCATCGGAAATGGTTCACCGTTAGTCACCACCCGACGCATCTCGTCTGTTTCCTCTAACACCTTCAGGATTTCAGCAAAATCGGTCAGAATAGAAATCTTTTCCAATGCAGCACGACCCGGCTGACCACAGCATTCCTCTGCCGTCAGCTGACGCACTTTTTCGAACTCCTCCACAAGGAGTGAATGTTCCGGAAAGATTTTCATGGCACGCAAAAGTATACAGCCAAACGTAGTAAGACCTCAATTGTTCAGGAAACGATGCATATTTTTGAAAACTACCCTATAATTTTCCACAAAAAGTGATTGGTTGTTGAAAACCCCGCCTACTGCCATCAACTGAAAACTAATTTTGTCCCAAACATCACCCATGACAGAAATAACTACCCTCAAAGATTTCACGCAACAGGTTAGAAGAGATATTCTCCGGATGGTACACGGCGTACAAAGCGGACATCCGGGCGGATCACTCGGTTGTGCAGAATTTATGACTGTACTGTACAACGACATCCTTCGCCACGACTCCTCAAAATGGGACATGAATGGCAAAGAGCAAGACCTGTTTTTTCTGTCGAACGGACACATTTCGCCACTCTGGTACAGTGTACTTGCCCGCAGCGGGTATTTTCCGGTACAGGAACTAGGCACTTTCAGAAAACTAAATACACGTCTTCAGGGACATCCAACAACCCACGATGGACTTCCCGGCATTCGGATTGCCTCCGGATCACTCGGACAGGGTTTATCAGCGGCGATTGGAGCAGCTCTGGCCAAGAAACTGAACAATGATGAGCACCTGGTTTACGTTCTTATGGGAGATGGTGAGATTCAGGAAGGTCAGGTTTGGGAAGCCGCTATGTATGCTGCTGCCAAAAAAGTAGATAATCTGGTTGCCACGATCGACTTAAACGGCCAACAGATTGACGGGTCCACCAACGATGTATTAAACATGGGGAATATCCGTCAGAAATGGGAAGCATTTGGCTGGCAGGTACTGGAGATGAACGGAAATGACATTGAAGAAGTACGTGCAACCATGCTCAAGGCAAGAACCATGACCGGACTCGGACAACCGGTTATGATCCTGATGACGACTATCATGGGACATGGTGTCGACTTCATGATGCACACACATAAATGGCACGGCGTTGCTCCAAACAACGAACAACTCCAAGCCGCCCTCGACCAGAATCCAGCTACACTCGGGGACTACTAAACGGTGATAAAAAACCTCCATAAAAACATCTTCTTTCCGGTATTGATCTTCCTTTTGATCACTGCCGTTGGAACAAGTTTTGGCCAGCGCAAAGGTCCGGAACAGCCCACGCGTATTCTCTTCCTTTTTGATGCATCCCAAAGTATGTATGCCCGCTGGGAGACCAATACCCGTTTTGAAGTGGCCAAGAAGCTGATGGGGGAAATGCTCGATAGCCTCGAAGGAATGCCCAATCTCGAATTGGCACTACGAGTATACGGACATACCAAACGTTATCCTCCCCAAGATTGCGACGACACACGATTGGAAGTCCCGTTTGCCCGCGAAAATGTATACGCCATTAAAAAGCGGCTCAGTGAAATAAACCCTAGTGGTACAACACCTATTGCCCGTTCACTTGAAGCCTGTGGTGGTGATTTCCCGAAATCGCAGGCACGGAACATTATCATTCTCATTACCGACGGAATTGAAGAATGTAACGGAGACCCCTGCGCAGTATCGGC
>JAGOJO010000009.1 GCA_017995075.1 Bacteroidia bacterium
CCTTTCACAAAGGCGGTGAGTGCTAAAGAGCCTGATGATTTTACGCCGTCAAATCCTTCTCTGAAAACACCGGGAACCATCGAAATGAAATTTTTAAATTCATTTTGTTTTGCATTAAACTTGAGGTCCATAGTGATATCTTCCTTCGGCATCGCTACCCAGCCATCCATTCCGAGAAAAAGCTGGTTGAGTTGCACTTCGTTTTCTTTGAAGGTGAATTTCATGTTTGGCATATCCATGTCGAGATCTGCCTTGAGATTTGTCTGTACCTGATGGAGATATTTAATTCCTCCATACCATAGATTAGTTGCCGAGGCTGTGGTTTTCGTTTTCAATACGAAGAGTTCCTGTGTAAAATCTCCGGATCCCTGGTGGTTCAGCTCATCCATGGTCATGCTGAATCCCATCGATGCATCGTCGTACATAACGGTTCCTTTTTCGATGCTGTAGGATTTAAGGGCTACCTTGAACTTAGATGGCTCTGAAGTAGTGGTTGCTGCAGCAGAATCTGCCTTGGCGATATCCCAGTTGGCCCGACCATCTTTCAGCACCAGCAGGTTAATGAGGGGCTGATTCAAAAGGATTGATTCGATGTCGATTTGTCCTCCGCCAATCACACTCATGATGTCAACCGTGAGCGAAAGTTCTTTCACAGTAGTAAGTGTATCTCCTTCAAATGGAGCATGTCCGACTACACTCAGATTTTGTAGCGAAAGGGTAAAGTCGGGGAAGCTGCTGAGTATGGTCAGGTCGAAATCGCCAAAATCAACTTTCGCGTTGATGTTTTTATTCACTTCTTCCTTGACCATCGCAACAATTTTGTCTTTGTAGATGATGGGAAGAATAACAGCGGCACCTAATACGAGAACCAGCAGCAGACCGAGGCCTATGAGGATTTTTTTAACCATGTCTAAAATGAATATGTTCGGGTGAGAACGCAAAATTCGGCAGAAATTGTGCCGTTTAAGCAGGGGAGAGGGAAGAGTTTATGAAAAGAGTATGAACAGGTCAGATTTTCGCTGTATGGTTCAGCAGCCAATGATCGGCGAGTACGAGAGCGGCCATGCTTTCAACAATCGGGACAGCACGTGGCACTACGCAGGGATCGTGTCGGCCTTTTCCTTCCAGCGTTACGTTTTTCCCCTCTTTATCAACGGTTTCCTGTGGCTGTAGCAGGGTGGAGACGGGCTTGAAGGCTACGTGGAAAACGATGTCGGATCCATTGCTGATACCGCCCTGAATACCTCCGCTATGGTTGGTGATTGTGCGGAAGCGCGGATGTCCGTTGGGATCAATTTCAGCTGTGAACCGGTCGTTGTGCTGACTGCCTTTGAGCTTTGCGCCTTCAAAACCACTGCCTATTTCGAAGCCTTTGACAGCATTGATGCCCATCATGGCTCCTGCAAGGTCGGCCTGTAGTTTATGAAAAACGGGTTCCCCGAGTCCGGCTGGAACATTTTTTACCACACAGGTGATCACTCCGCCCAGGGTATCGCCGTCTTTCTTTACTTCTTCAATCGCTTTGATCATCTCGGCAGCGGTGGAAGGGTCGGGACAGCGAACAGGTGAATGATCTACGGTCGATAAATCGAGTGAAGTATAGGGAAGTGTTAATGCTACTGTACCGACTGCGCTCACAAATGCGGTGATGCTGATATGGGATTTCTCGAGGAGCAAGGCAGCTACGGCACCACCCATCACACGGGCAGCAGTTTCGCGGGCCGAAGAGCGTCCACCACCACGGTGATCACGAAACCCGTATTTCTGGTCGTAGGTGTAATCGGCATGTCCGGGACGCCAGGCATTTTCAAGATGACTATAATCTCCCGGACGCTGATCCTTGTTCCGGATAAACATAGAAATTGGAGCACCGGTTGATTTTCCCTGATAGATACCACTCAACACTTCGGGCTCATCTGTTTCGTTTCGGGGAGATGTGAGGTAACTTTGTCCCGGGCGACGACGCTGCAATTGCTTCGAAATAAAATGCAGGTCGATTTCTAAACCGGCCGGACAACCATCAATCACCACACCAATACCCGGACCATGGGATTCACCAAAAGTTGTAATTCTGAAGAGTTGCCCGAAGGAGTTACCAGCCATGAAGCAAAGATAAGAAAGATGCAGCATCCGAAGAGCGTGGGCCACAAGCTACAGGCTACAGGCTACTGGCTACATGCTACTGGCTACAGGCTACTGGCTGCTGGCTGCTGGCTACAGGCTGCATGCTACAGGCTACAGGCACAGGCTACATGCTACATGCTACATGCTACAGGCTACTGACTACATGCTACAGGCTGCATGCTACATGCTACAGGCTGCATGCTATAGGCTAAAGGCTAAAATAGCTTGAGGCTTGAGGCATGCGGCTTGAGGCTTGAGGCTTGAGGCTTGCGGCTTGAGGCCAAGGGCCAAAGGCGGACATCCGTGAGTTACATTGAATTCCCGGTTTATTTATCCAACCGGATAGTTGCTGAACGATGTAGGTAGTTGATGGAGCAGGTTGGTATTTTGTATTTAGTGGCATTAACTTTTCGTTTATTTTGGAGGAAACGAGCGGGCGGTTGCTGTTTTTATTTCGGCAAATTCTTATCTTTGGTAGATGCGTTTGTTTCGATGTATATTTTGTTGGATGTTGTTGTTGCCGGGAATGGTGCAGGGGCAATTTCGCAATAACAACTGGGTGTTTGGAGATAGTATTGGGATAAATTTTGACACTCCGGGGCAATTTTTTCAATGTGGAACAGCTTTCTGGCGAGGAACCGCAACTATTAGTAATTCACTTGGTGAATTACTATTTTATGGGGCAACTAGTAATGAGACAAATTCACATACAGGTCAACTACAAGAAGGCAAGTTGTTTAATAAGAATCACCAAAAAATGTTCAATGGTGATACATTAGTGGGTCAAGAGCTATACCATAACATGATTATTCTACCCAAATCTGTAATGGATAGTACTTTTTATGTATTTGTTGCTGGAGTAACATTGCCTGATACTGGTTTATGGTACAACGTTGTTGACATGAAGTTACAAGGTGGTCTTGGTCAGGTTGTTCAGAAAAATGTTCTTCTTGAACACCATCCGGTACAAGACATGCTAGCTGCTGTAAGGCACGGAAATGGTAAAGACTGGTGGTTGATAACAAGAAGATGGACTTATGCTCCCGGGTATGTTAAAAACAACGAGTTTTGGGTATATCTTGTTGACTCTTCTGGAATCTATCCACAACCAGTACAATTTGAAGGTGTTTCTCATTTTGACAATGCGGGTGATATGACTATAAACCCTGCCGGAGATAAACTGGTTTTAACTGGCTTAGGGAGCCACATTGGTGTTTTTAACTTTAATCGGTGCACCGGAGCTATAAGTAATGAAGTAGTAGTAGAAATGTTTGACCCTCCTGGAAGCTACTTTAAAGCATATTTTAGTGGATCCTTTTCACCCGATGGATCAAAATTGTATGCGTTGTCAAATCAAGCGATATATGATTCAACAAGTAAGTTGTATCAGTTTGACCTTACAGCACCGGATATAGCTGCCAGTCGTATACTCATTGATACATTTACTATTGACGCTTCACCAGCTTGCATGGAATTAGCTCCTGATGGTAAAATATACATCAGTAGTTTTTATATTGGTCCTGGAACAAATTGGCCCTACCCTGATACTTCCTGTTGGAATTATATCAACTCTAATCTTAGTGTAATAAATTATCCCGATAGTAGTGGAACAGCTTGTGATTTTCAACCGTTCAGTTTTTATTTAAATGGGTCTCGTACCTACTTCGGCCTCCCCAACAACCCCGATTACGAACTCGGTGCCTGGGTGGGTAGTCCGTGTGATACGTTAACTACAAACCTCACCCCCAACCCCTCTCCAGAGGCGAGGGGAGCGTGGATGCAGGCATGGTATAATCATGAATGGAATATGATACATGTGAATGCGGCGCAGTTGAAGGGAAAGAAAGGGGTGCTGCGGTTGTTTGATATGGAAGGAAGGATCGTTTTCGAAAAACCGGCGGAGGTGATTGCGGGTGGGTATTATACAACTGAGATCAATATGGAGAATCTGGCAAGTGGGGTGTACGTAATGAACCTGGTGACGGAGCAGGATAAAATTTCGAGTAAGGTTGGGAAATTTTAGTCCAATGTACACTTGGAGACTTAAACGCGGTGAGCGCGGCGGTCTCGCGGCGGGCGCAGGGGAGTCATATGTAAAATACGTTAGGTCACAATCGTTCACTGAATACAATTATACCACTGCATAAGGCCAACAGCTTCAGGCTTGAAGCCAAAGGCCAACTACCGGGATTTTCATTGAATCCCCGGATTTTAATTCCAACCGATAGTCGCTGAACGATGTAGGTATTTGCAAAGGCTAGTTGGTGTTTTGATGGGAAGAAACGCACGGGCGGTTGCTATTTTGATTTCAGTTAATTCTTATCTTTGGTAGATGCGATTGTTTCGATGTATATTTTGTTGGATGTTGTTGTTGCCGGGAATGGTGCAGGGGCAATATAATAACAATTACTGGGTATTTGGAGATAGTGCAGGGATTGATTGGTCTGGCAGTAGTCCAAATATGTTTTCAACTCAAGTCAAACATTTAAGAGGAAGTACCTCTATTGGAAATACAAATGGTTTAGTGGCATATGCTATTTTGAAGGAAACATTAGTTCCGGTAAATACTTGGGTGTGGAATAAACATCACAAACAAATGCAAAACGCAAACTATATAAATGCAGGAGGTTGGTATCATGATCAATTGTTTTTACCGGTACCAGGTTCAGATAGTCTTTTGTATCTGATAAGTTGCTGTGTAACTTCAGCCTGTCCGTACGGCTTATACTACACGCTGATTGATCTTAGTGCGAATAATGATTCAGGTGCGGTGATACAAAAAAATGTGCCGTTGAATTCATATCCGGCTTTTGATGGACTCATGGCTGTGCAACACGGCAATGGAAGAGACTGGTGGATTTTGTTTCAACGGTGGAACGGTGCAGGTACAGTCAGCTTTAATGATATTTTTGTTTATTTGGTTGACCCATCTGGTATTACTTTGCACTCTCAAATAAACGCCGGTGCTGGACATAAAACCGGAGGTGGTCATCTTTGTTTTAATTCAGATGGATCAAGATTTTCGGTTGTAACATGGACAAATTTAATTCAAGTATACAATTTTGATCGATGTTCCGGTTTAGTGACATCTTGGGTTACTATTCAACCAGAAAACACTGTTTTTACTACCTATTCTTTTAGCTGTTCGTTTTCTCCAAACGACTCATTGCTTTACGTCATTGAATATGGTCCAAACAACACTTTAAGTGAATTGCACCAATACAATTTGTATGCATCAAATATTCTAAACAGTAAATATGTTGTTTATACTTTCCCGCTTACAGAAAAAGAGGTTACAGACATGAAGTTAGCACCTGATGGAAAAATCTATTTGACTACTGCTGACGAACCGTTAATGACACCTCTCTACCCAGATACTGCTTTCACTTACATCAACAACAACCTCAGCGTAATCAACTACCCGGATTCATTAGGTGCTGCTTGTGACTTTCAACCTTTCAGTTTTAATTTAGGAGCAGGAAGAACCTATTTCGGTCTCCCCAACAATCCGGATTACGAATTAGGGGCGTGGGTGGGTAGTCCCTGTGATACATTAACGACAAACCTCACCCCCAACCCCTCTCCAGAGGCGAGGGGAGCTTGGATGCAGGCATGGTATAATCATGAATGGAATATGATTCATGTGAATGCGGCGCAGTTGAAGGGAAAGAAAGGGATGCTGCGGTTGTTTGATATGGAAGGAAGAATCGTTTTTGAAAAACCGGCGGAGGTGATTGCGGGTGGGTATTATACAACCGAGATCAATATGGAGAATCTGTCGAATGGGGTGTACGTAGTTAACCTGGTGACGGAGCAGGATAAAATTTCAGGGAAGGTTGGGAAATTTTAGTCCAATGTACACTTGGAGGCTTAAACGCGGTGAGCGCCCTTCGACTATTCGTTTATTTTTTATGGCGCTCAGGGACCACGGCGGTCTCGCGGCGGGCGCGGGGGAGTCATATGTAAAATTACGTTAGTTCACATTCGTTTACTAAATACAATTATACCACTGAATAAGGCCAATGGCTAAAGGCTTGAGGCCAACTTCCGGGAGTTCAAATCGGTACTATGAATACAACTCCACCTACGGTGTTGGTTTCAGGAGCATGATGAAATCGTTCATGAAATAGTTGTTGCCGATATCGAAATCTGCGATTTTTTCGATGGTAAATCCATTTTTGAAATAGAAGTTGATAGAACGGTAGTTTTTTCTGTTTACGGTAAGGCGTACCGTGAGTACCGGGGCAAGTTGTTTCAGCATTTCGTTTAGTAAAAATGTGCCTATGCCTTTGCCGTGATAGTGAGTGTCTACGTAGAATTTATGGAGGAAATAATGTCCGGGTTCGGTGGTGCTGAAGGAGCAATAGCCGATAGGTTGTTCGTTTTCGAGTAAGAGGTAGAAGTCCTGCCCTTCTGACATTTGTTGCTGTAAGGCCGGAGCAGAGTACATTTTATCGAGCATATAGCGGATTTGCTCTACAGTGATGATTTCGGGATAATATTGCATCCAGATTTTTTCGGCCAATGCGGCGATGGTTTCGGTGTCGGAGGGTGTCGCTTTTCTGATTTCCATAGGGCTCAAAGTTAAAGGGAAAGGACATTTCCGAGGGCGGTTCTACAGAAATAGCCCCTTAAATTGTACCTTTGCGCTATGAATATCTTCACGGCGGAACAAATCACGAAAGCGTACAACGAAAAACCACTTTTTACAAAAATTGATATTTCGCTGGGAGAGAACCAGAAAATGGCGTTGATTGCGGCGAATGGGAGCGGTAAAACGACGCTGATGCGGATGCTGGCCGGTAAGGAAGTGCCGGATGAAGGGAAAATTTCCTTTCGCAGTGATTTACGTATAGGGTATCTCGATCAGGATCCGTATTTCCCTCCGGAGGCTTCGGTGATGGATTGTATTTTCGAGCCGGGTCATCCTGTGTTGCATGCCATCGGTGAGTACGAGAAATTGCTGGATATGGGTGATGATATCGACCAGGTGGAGTTGCAGGTGGTGATGGATAAGATCGATTTGTTGAATGGCTGGGACTATGAAGCACGTGCGGCAGAAGTGTTGGGTAAACTGGGAATACATCAGCTGGACAAGCCTACCCGTTTGATGTCGGGTGGACAAAAGAAGAGAATTGCATTGGCGCGTTTGCTGATTGAGGATCTCGATTTACTTTTGCTGGATGAGCCTACCAACCACCTGGATCTGGATATGATTGAGTGGCTGGAGCAATACCTGAAACGACAGAATAAACCGTTGTTGTTGATTTCCCACGACAGGTATTTCCTGGATAATGTCTGCAATGTGATTACGGAACTGGAAAATAACCGCATCTACACGTACAACGGAAACTACGGTTATTACCTGGAGCGTAAGGAAGAGAGAGAATCGCAGGAGCGGGCCAGCATTGATAAGGCGCGGAATTTGTATCGTCGTGAGTTGGAGTGGATGCGTCGTCAACCAAAGGCCCGTACAACGAAGTCAAAGTCGAGGCAGGATTCGTTTTATGAAGTAGAAGAGGAGGCGAAATCAAAGCGAACTGAAGCACGCATGCAAATCACTATGCAGATGAACCGTCTGGGTAGTAAAATCCTGGAGCTGGAGAATATCTGCAAATCATTTGATGGCAAAACATTGCTGAAAGATTTTTCCTATACGTTTAAGAAGGGAGAGAAGATTGGGTTGATTGGGCGGAATGGTGCCGGTAAATCGACGTTGCTGAATATTATTATGGAGCAACTGAAGCCGGATGCAGGTCGGGTGAAGACAGGGGAGACAGTGGTGTACGGCTATTATTCGCAGATGGGTATGACCCTGCCGGAAGATAAGCGGGTGATTGAGGTGGTGAAGGATATCGCCGAATATGTTGAAACCGGGGATGGTAACTGGATGGGCGTTTCTCAGTTTTTGAATCATTTTCAGTTTACTGGTGCCAAGCAGCATTCCTTCGTTTCAAAGCTGAGCGGTGGAGAAAAGAAACGTTTGTACCTGCTGACTATTTTATTGAAGAACCCGAACTTTCTGATTCTGGATGAACCAACCAATGACCTCGATATCGTGACGTTGAATATTCTGGAGGAGTTCCTGGATGGATATCAGGGTTGTTTGTTGATGGTAACGCACGACCGTTATTTTATGGATCGGTTGGTGGACCACGTTTTTGTACTGGATGGTCAAGGCGGTGTAAAGGATATTCACGGAAATTACACAGATTACCGCAGTATGTTTGATGCGATTCCGGTGATTAAGGAGGAGAAGAAACAGGTGACCGCAGTGAAGGAAGTGCAGGAACCGGTGGTGAAGAAGAAAAACAAGCTGAGTTATAAAGAGCAGAAGGAACTGGAGCAACTCGAAGCCGATATCGAACGTCTCGAAAAACGGAAGAAGGAATTGGTGGATATTATGAACGGTGGAATCTCACACGATGAGATGAAGCGATACGCGGATGAGTTTAAGTTCGCAGAGAATATGCTGGATGAAAAATCGATGCGCTGGCTTGAATTGCAGACGTTGCTGGAAGGCTGATCGATGAAATAATTCGCGGTTGCTGTTCAGGTATTCGCAAACCGAAACAACTGACGCGCCATCTGACAATCGTAATTTTTATCAGCAAGAGTTGCTATCCATTGTATTCCGCGTACAGCATTGGAAAGGATGATCTCATCTGCCAGTGCAATCTCCGTTTCAGTAATCATCTGCTCGCGGAAAGGAATACCGTTTTTTTCTGCGATGTCGAGTAAGTATCTCCTGTAAACACCATCTACACAACCTTCGGATAGGGGAGCCGTTAGTAAGGTGTTATTCATCCAAATGAAAAAATTGCAGGATAAACTCTCGATGAAATGTCCGGAGGTATTTACCAGCAGACATTCTTCCAGTCCTTCGTGTTTCGCATGAATACCCGCCATTACATAAAGCTGACTGGAGATCGATTTAATATTCGAGAATGGACCTTTCGCCTTAGCCTGTCGGGTGTAAATACCGGCGCGTAATCCTTTCTCCGGAAATTCCATAGGTCCGGAAAGTGTCTGTATATTGATCAGGTAGCCCGTGCTGTTTTTCTCCGGTGTGTAATTTCCCGGACCCTGACGAAAAAATGTAATCCTTGCACGCAGGTAGTCACCACTTTTATTAGCAGCACTCAGGGAAACAATCAACGACTCTATTTCTTCCACGGATGAAAAAACATCAGGTTGCATCTCGAGTAACAACAATGCTTTTTGCATACGTTGAAAATGCATATTGCCTCGAAGAATCTTCCCATGCTCCACCCGCATACTTTCGAAGAATCCATCTCCGTAATAAAATCCGCGATTATTGAACAACTGACTTGAGTTATCCTCGTTCACCGGTTGTCCGTTCAGTAACATTTTATCCATGACGTTGGCTATATACGGTTCAGTAACTGATCAAGGAAATATAGAAACAATGTTGGTTTCAGTGCCAGTGTAAACAGGATACCGAATAGGGCTCCCCAATAATGTGCATCGTGATTAATACCGGTATTCCCCTGCTGCGCCATTCTGTACTCAATAAAAAGATAAATCGGTCCAAAGAGAATTCCCGGCACACCCAATATTCCGAAGAAATAGATATTCTGCCAGGGCTGGAAGATAATAGCAGCAAAGATGATCGCCGATACAGCACCTGAAGCACCGAGTGAATTGTAGTAATGATTGTTTTTATGCTTGGCCAGCGTTGGTGCATTCGCAATCACAATTCCTCCCAGGTACAAGAGCGAATAGTACACGGTTCCCATATCGCCGAAAACAGCATTGTAAGCACTCTCCACTGCCAGACCAAAACCGTAGAACGCAAAAAGGTTAAAGAAGAGATGCATGAAGTCGGCATGGATAAATCCGGAACTAAGCATACGCCACCATTGTTTGCGGTGATGAACCAGGTAAGGATTCAAAATCCACTTCCGCATAAATTCTTCATTGTTAAATGCGATAAATGATGCACCCAATGTTGCAATGATCAGTATGACAGTAATGCTCATGGGGTAAAGATAAGGAATTCAGGATTTTGGGTTGAAATAGACTTTGTTAAATGATTGTATCCGTTTAAAAACGCCTATCCCATATTCCTGATTCATTTTTGCAGGATGGAGCAGGTGTTGACGAATAGAAAATACGAGGTGTTCGGAAATTCATGGCCATTGCTGCGAAAGATTCCGGTATTGCGTTTCCTTCTTCCCTTTTGTGCCGGTATCCTCTGGGCGGATGCTGTGGACTGGCAGGTCCGTGGCGACTGGATGATTCCGGTATTGATACTTCAATTTATCTTTTGCCTTTCATTGTTAGCGTTTATCAAAGCCGGATTTCGACGACGTCATGTATTCGGCTTGTTGTTGCAGGTAGTTTTGCTTGTACAGGGATTTAGCTGGTGTATCCTTAACAAACATGCGGGACGACCTTTGCATTTTACCCGGTATGAAAATGTAGAGTATTATTCGGGGAAGTTAAGCACTACATTGCTTGAACGGCCTAAGTCGTTTCGCGGACAAATTGAAATCAACGCAGTTTATACGGAGG
The DNA here is from genome assembly GCA_017995075.1 of Bacteroidia bacterium. Classification (GTDB taxonomy): domain Bacteria; phylum Bacteroidota; class Bacteroidia; order AKYH767-A; family OLB10; genus JAJTFW01. The sequence continues at coordinate 10,663 of JAGOJO010000009.1, forward strand.
GAAGCTGGAAGCCGGCAGAGGGAAAGTTGCTGACGTATTTCAGGAAGGATAGTAGTCAACATTTGGAGTACGGTTCAGAAATTCTCTTCAAGGCTAAACCGGATTTGTTTTCATTGCAGGATACATCTGTATTTGTCAAATTATTTATACGTCGTCAAATTTATGCCCGCGCTTATGTCAATCAGGTTTTAAAATTACCATCATCAACACAAATGCTTTCTTTTTCGGAGATGGCTGTTGCCTGCAGAATAGCTATCTGTAAAAAGCTGCAGGAGCAAATGGGAAATACACAGGAAGCAGCCATTGCAGTTGCATTGCTGGTAGGAGAGGAGATCAGTATTGATGATGAGATCAACGCGGCGTATGCTGCTACCGGAACATTACATGTATTGAGTGTGTCAGGAATGCATGTCGGATTAATCTTTTTCCTGCTGAGTTTTCTGCTCAAACCATTGATGAATCACCAGTACGGGAAGCATGTGTATTATCCATTGGTGATGTTGCTCATCTGGTTATATGCATTCATCGCCGGCGCAGCACCTTCCATTATCAGAGCCAGTACCATGTGTATGTTTTTCCTCATCGCTAAATGGATCGACCGGAAGAATCAGGGATTTGGTGCATTGGGGGCCTCTCTGTTTTTTATTCTGCTGGTGAACCCTCATAATTTATATGAACCCGGATTGCAGTTGTCTTTTTTCGCTGTATGGGGAATTATTTGGTTGCAACGTCCCTTGATTCGCTTATGGGTGCCTAAAAAATGGTGGCTTTACAAAACCTGGGAAATGACTTGTGTATCGCTCGCTGCGCAGATCATGACATTGCCGGTTTCACTTTTATACTTCGGACAATTTCCCAACTATTTTCTTTTAGCGAATCTGGTGGTTATACCTATCACAACCATCTGCATTTATGGATTCATTCTGCAATTGATAGTAAGTCCGCTTACATATATCGCTGAATGGGTCACAGTCATCAATACTTTTTTACTGAAATGTTCTAACGCAATTGTCATGGAGATGCAGCACTGGCCCGGAGCTGTAAGTCACTGGAAAATCTACATGGCTGATGCAATAATGTTATATCTCTTTATTGCTTGTCTGGAAAACTGGTTGCGCACCAAACGATTCGATATGCTCTTGCGATTACTGATTCTCCTGAATGGCTTTACGCTTATCAGGATAATTCATCAAGTCTGAACAACTGATCAGGACGCACACCCTTATCAGTTAACTTCAAAGAGCAACATTCAATTGATGGATCATGCTCAAAGAACAGAATATAATCGTTCGCTTGTGCATTCGTTAAGAAGGCGGCTTTCTCCTGCAAGGTCAACAGGGGACGAGTGTCATACGCCATTACAAACGGCACAGGAAGGTGAGCAGCAGAAGGAAGCAGATCGGCCATAAAAACGATTGTTTTGCCTTTGTAGCTGATATGAGGAAGCATCATTCCGTCGGTATGACCATTCATGTAAACTATTTTCACACCCGGAAAAAGTTCAGCACCTTCAGTCGTAAATTTCAATTGCCCTGACTCTTCAATCGGAATAATATTTTCTTTCAGGAAACTCGCTTTTTCACGAGCATTGGGTTGCGTTGCCCATTTCCAGTGATTTTCGTTGCTCCAGAACGTAGCATTTGTGAAAGCAGGCACCAGTTGTCCATCATTTCTTCGAACGATACTCCCACCGCAATGATCAAAATGCAAATGAGTCAGAAAAACATCCGTAATATCATCAAACCCGAAGCCAAGTGCCGCAAGTGATTTCTCCAATGTTGCATCTCCGTGCAGGTAATAATGTCCGAAGAATTTTTCGTCCTGTTTATTACCGATGCCATTATCCACGAGTATCAGGCGATCTCCATCCTCAATCAGCAGACAACGCATCGCCCAGGTGCACATGTTGTTTTCATCTGCCGGATTAAGTTTGTTCCACATTGTTTTAGGCACTACACCAAACATAGCACCGCCATCAAGTTTAAATAAGCCGGTGTCAATGGAATGAAGCTTCATAAGCAATATATTTCCACAAATGTAGGGAATTGGCAAATTGGCTAATTGGCAAGTTGGCAAATTAGCAAGCGGGTGAGTTGAGAAGTTGGAGAGTATCCCGGCTGAGGATTTCTTTTAGGGAACTGTTGGGACCTGTCGGGAGCTTGCCTCTTGGAACCTCGGGGGCAAATTTGGGATTAGGTGGAATAAATACTTTTAACAGGAATAAATCCGCGCAAACCCGCATGATCCGATTTATCCGCGTTCCCACCTTTCGCCGGATGGCCTATGGTCTCGTTTTGTGTTCTGCAAATCAATATTTTTGTTGTATGATGAACGTTCATTTTATCGCGATTGGAGGTGCTGCGATGCATAATCTGGCGCTGGCCTTGCAACATAAGGGATATCAGGTTACGGGTTCGGATGATGAGATCAATGAGCCTTCGAAGAGTCGTTTGGAGAAGGCCGGATTATTACCTGGAGAGATGGGCTGGTTTACGGAGCGAATCCACAGCGGACTCGATGCTGTGATCCTTGGTATGCATGCCCGGGCGGAGAATCCGGAGTTGCTTCGTGCCAAGGAATTGGGTATTCCGGTGTTTTCTTATCCTGAGTATCTCTATGAGCAGTCGAAAAACAAACGTCGATTCGTGGTGGGTGGGAGTCATGGCAAAACCAGCATCACCGCTATGATTCTGCATGTATTGAACTTCCATAAAGTTGATTTTGATTACATGGTAGGTTCGCAGCTGGAAGGTTTTGACCGAATGGTGCGGTTATCCGAATCAGCTCCTATCATTATTCTCGAGGGCGATGAGTATTTATCTTCCCCGATCGATCGTCGCCCGAAGTTTCACTTATACAAAGCAGATGTAGCCTTGCTCAGTGGTATCGCCTGGGATCATATCAATGTATTTCCCACATTCGATAATTATGTGGAGCAATTTCGGATATACGTGAACGGTATACCTGAAAACGGGAGATTGATTTATTGCGATCAGGATCCCGAAGTAAAAACTGTTGGTGAGGCAGCAAGTCCGGTGAAGAATAAATCTCCGTATGGAATTCCGAAACACCGGATTGTAGATGGCACAACCATACTCGAAACAGCGCAAGGAGATGTTCCCTTACAGATATTCGGTACACATAACCTGATGAACCTCGAAGGTGCAAGGTTGATGTGCAATGAGGCAGGTGTCAGCGATGCACAGTTTTACGAAGCTATTGGTTCTTTCAAGGGTGCAGCTCGTCGGTTGGAATTAATTGCCCGGACAGAGAAACTTATCGTGTTTAAAGATTTTGCACATTCACCTTCTAAGCTGAAAGCAACTACCGATGCTGTAAAAACGCAATTCAACGAACGGCGATTGGTAGCCTGCATGGAACTGCATACGTTTTCCAGTCTCAACGCTGCCTTTCTCGATGAGTACAAAGATGCCATGAAGCTCGCAGATGTTGCAGTCGTATATTTTAACCCGCAAACTATCGCTCATAAAAAACTCGAAGCTATTTCCACCGAGCAAGTGAAGAAGGCTTTCGGTCGCGACGATCTGATTGTGATGAATGCTTCTGCAGAGGTTCGTTCGTTCCTCGAGAATCAGGAATATAAAAAGGATGTCCTGCTCCTGATGAGTTCCGGTAATTTCGATGGTATTGATCTGAATGCTTTCGGGAAGATGCTGGCAGAGGGAATTAGTGCCTGATAACTACTCGTTGGAGGGAACGCGGATTAGACGGAAAGAGAGATTTTCACAGATTTATTTAGTGGAAATATATTATTCAGGTTTAGAAATGTAAATCAGTAGAAAAGCTAACTATAAGTGCTATTAAAAAAACAAATGCCCCTGGTTTTAACCCGGGGCATTTGTTTTTTTTATGAGTTCATTGATACAAGAAACTCTTCGTTCGATTTCGTTCCTCGCATTCGGTCGAGGAGGAACTCCATCGCTTCCATCGGATTCATATCGGCGAGGTGGTTACGAAGGATCCACATCTTCTGCAGCATCTCACGATCCAGCAGTAAGTCATCGCGGCGTGTGCTGGATGCAACAAGATCGATCGCAGGGAAAATACGCTTGTTGGCGAGTTTACGATCGAGCTGTAACTCCATGTTACCGGTTCCTTTGAATTCTTCGAAGATTACTTCATCCATCTTCGAGCCTGTATCAATCAATGCAGTTGCAAGGATGGTGAGTGATCCGCCTTTTTCAATTTTGCGGGCTGCTCCGAAGAAACGTTTTGGTTTCTGTAATGCGTTTGCTTCAACACCACCGGAGAGTACTTTTCCGGAGGCAGGTGCTACAGTGTTATAGGCACGTGCCAGACGTGTGATGGAGTCGAGGAGGATGCATACATCGTGTCCACATTCTACCAGACGTTTTGCTTTCTCGAGAACGATGTTGGCAATTTTTACGTGACGGTCAGCCGGTTCATCAAATGTTGACGATACTACTTCTGCACGTACACTGCGGGCCATATCGGTCACCTCTTCCGGACGCTCATCAATCAGCAGAATGATCAGGTATACTTCAGGGTGGTTGGCAGCGATGGCATTGGCTACTTCTTTCAGGAGGACAGTTTTACCGGTCTTCGGTTGTGCAACGATCAATCCACGTTGACCTTTACCGATTGGCGTAAACATATCCATTACCCGAGTAGAGTAATTCCCCATGCCATAGATCAGGTTGAACTTCTCATGTGCAAAAAGTGGAGTAAGGAAATCAAATGGAACTCGATCGCGTACCACTTCAGGAGTAAGTCCGTTGATGGTATCAATTTTTACCATCGGGAAATACTTCTCGCCCTCACGGGGAGGCCTTACCGAACATTTTACTGTATCGCCCGGTTTTAATCCGTATTGTTTGATTTGCACCGGCGATACCATGATATCATCCGGTGAAGGAAGATAGTTGTAATCAGATGAACGGAGGAATCCAACACCTTCAGGCATTACTTCTAACACACCTTCCGCTACAATTGCATTTCCAAAATCGAAAGCCGGCTCAGCCTGAACTCCTCCAATGCGACGTTCACGAATCGGAAGTTCTCTGTTTTGAGAAGGATAGGGTGGAAGAGGGTTGGAAGTTGGAGCCGGAGCAGATGGTGCAGGACGCGGAGATTCTGCTGGTGCTTCTGCACGTGGTTCAGCTTCCCGAACTGTATTTCTTACCGGTGGTTTTTCATTGCCGAAAGAATGTGGCTGATAAACAGGTGCTGCTGCTGCGGCTGCAATTTCCTCTTCTGTACGTTGTGGAATAATGCGCTGACGTTTTGGTTTGCCTCCGTCAGATGAATCGCCGGATTGCTCAGCAGTTGGTGCAGATGCGGCCGGAGCTTTAGCTGCTTTTGGTGCAGGAGCAGGCGCAGGCGCAGGAGCCGGTGTTTCTTCTCCATCAACATCCTTCGCAACTTTCTCTTTCGATTTTGCTGACGCTCTCGGTTTCTTGGCAGGCTCCGCTTTTTCAGGCATATCAATACCTATTGCGTTAAAATTGATTTCCGGATTTAAAGCCTGATGATCGAGGATTTTGTAAACTAAGTCCTGCTTTTTGAGATGGTCAAAATTCTCAATGCTCATCTTGCGGGCAATATCTTTCAATTCCGGCAAGTGCTTTTCATTCAGTTGAATGATGTCAAACATTTAAAATAAGTTTATTTGGTGATTGTACGAATACTTGGGCCTGTGTATCAGGTTGATTCGTAAGGGTTTGTGTGGGAATTTGTTTAAAACCTGCCGTCTGACAGGTACTTAAATCGGATAAAAATTGCTTCGAACAGCAATTACAATGCAATAGTACGATAAAATCCGGCAAAAGTCAAAATTTATTGAGTTTTCCACCCTTGTTTTTTATCAACACGCTAATGTTCATCTTTGCAGGAAAATTGAGCATATGATACAACGTCTTCAAACTGTATATCTGGCCCTGGTGGCAATCATTGGTATGTGTATGTATTTCTTTCCGTTGGTAAGTCTGGTGCCTTCTGCGGCCGGTTCGTTGCCTACGATCTATCATATCTCCGCTTTGCAGGTAACAATGCTGGACAATGGTACGGAGAGTATGCTGGTGCGTTATTGGCCGACACTGATTCTTACTGCTGTAATTATTGCTTTTTCGGTAGTGACAATATTACAGTATAAAAAACGTCTGCAGCAGATTAAGTTTACGCACCTCCTGATGATTCTATTGATCGCGCAGGTGTTGTTGCTGGCTTTCGATGTGGAGCAATTGCGTGGTGTTGCCGGTGAAGGATATATGATCAGCTATAACGTATTTACAATCTTGCCGGTGTTGCAGATTATTTTTTGTCGTTTGGCAACTGCCGGAATTAAAAAAGACGAGGCGCTCGTTCGTTCGGCTGACCGTTTACGTTAAACTTCCCCGCTTACCGAGTTCAATAACTTCGGGTGCAATGATTCGTCCGTCTTCAATACGAAAGCGGATCATGGTTCGGTAGATGTGAAATCCGTGTACACCTGCTGCGCCCGGATTAATGTGCAGATGTCCCAGCTTCGGATCTTTCATCACTTTCAAAATATGACTGTGTCCGCAAATAAATACATGCGGCTGATGAGTTGTAATCAGATTTTTCGCGCGGGCAGAGTATGTTCCGGGATAACCTGCTATATGTGTCATTGCAACTTTTAATCCTTCTGTTTCAAAAATCAAATCTTCCGGATAAACAAGTCTTGTTTCTGCACTGTCAATATTGCCATACACTGCTTTAAACGGTCGCAGAGAGGCGATCTTATCCGCTAGCTCTAAACTCCCCAGATCACCTGCATGCCATACCTGATCGGCTTCCTGTACGTGTCGTAGTATGGCGTCGTCGAGATGTCCGTGGGTATCGCTGAGTAAAAGTACTTTCTGCATAGGTGTTGATGGCCTGATTAAATCACATCAACCTGCGATGCCATCACCCAGCCGACATTTCCGTTGGCAATTTTAATTTTCTTCCAGCCGTCGGTTTCTTCCGTGACTTCTACCCGTGTTCCTTCGTGCAGTAAAAACAAGTTAGTGCTTTTTTCGTCAGGTGAGCTTTTAATGTAGGCTGTAGGTTCCATTACGATTGCGCTGTTTCCGCTGTTTACTGCATTCTCTGCTGACCATGAGATGAAGTAACTGAAGCCGCTTACAAACAGAAATGTAAGTGCCAGCAGGAAGCTGTTGCGTTTGGCATTCGCGGTGGGAGCAAACAGGTAGTATATCGCAATCCCCAGCGTAAGCCAGAAGAGTGAAATGGTAAGTATGCTCCATACATCCGGTGCAAGCAGATGCAGGAACTGTTGCCACCATCGCTGATAAAACAAAAGTGGAATGGGTTCTATTTTGTCGACGGTATTGGAGTAGGCGAGGCGAAGATTGAAGAGAATGTCTTCATCGCCGGGATTTATTTTTTTTGCACGTTCGTAATTGAGAATAGCATGCGGGATATCGCCGTTTTTATAATAACTGTTTCCGAGATTGTAATAAACCTCTGCAGACTTCGCTCCGGTTTTCAGTACCTCTTCAAATCCTTCAATTGCTTTGCTGAAATCTTTCTGGCGGTAGAGTTTATTAGCGTTCTCATACATCACAGATGGAGATTCACCTGCTAAAGTGATTCCGGCAGCGAAGAAAATATTTATCAATACGAACAGGATGATCTTTTTCATGCTTTTACCTCCTCTTCGATTAGGGTGATGGATTTTTCGGCATTCTCATATACACTTTTCACCTGGATGCCCATATAAGCACCTCCGTAGCGGGCCATTTCGCAGTCGTCGATGGTTTTCAGAAACTGTTGTACTACCACATCGCTGACCTGATGCTTTCGTAAAACTTCTCCCGCTTTTTCCTTGGAGAGTTCTGCTGTTGGCAGAGTGAATTTATCACTTAGATATCCCCAGAGTGCGCGGTGAATTTCTTCGTAGACCTTCGAGTCGTTTTGTTGTTCGGTGAGTTTACGTGCCTGTGCGAGTCGTTTTTTAGCGACGCCTGTTGCATTTCGGATACGCATCGCCGTTACATTGCCGGCCTGTTTGTTTTTGTATCGCACCCAGCCTGCCATGCCACCGAAAACAATAAATGGAAGGAATGAAAGAGTGTAAAAAAGTGGTGATCCATGTCGGATTCCGAGGTTTGCATCGAAAGAGGGCGTATTGGTTTTGATGTAGCGGATATCGCTTCCGATTAATTGGAAATCACTCTTGGGAGCATTACCGCCGGTGACACTCGCTGTGGCAGACCCGTTTCCTTTACCCACTTTTAATTTATAGGGTCCTGAAACCGACGAGATATATTTTCTCTTGGAAAGATCATAATACGTGAAGCCGATTGCCGGGATTTCATATTCACCTTCGTGTCGTGGGATCAGCAGATATTCAAACACCTTGCTTCCGTTTACTCCGCTTTCACTTGCCTTGAAGTTTTCGTTGATTTTTGGGTCGTAGGATTCGAGATCAGGAGGAAATTCCGGGGTTACAACATCGGCGAGTTTCAGGTTGCCGTTTCCGTTGATTTTTATTTTCAGGGTGACAGGCTCGTTGGCTTTGGTTTCTGTCTTGTCGAGTGTTGCACTAAAATTCAATGATCCAACTGCACCGCCGAAATCAGCAGGAGCCGGTGATGGTAGTGCGTTTACGGTTACCTTCAGAGACTGACTTTTGAATGCGTACTTTACGTCTTTCACACCACCCATCCCAAAAAACGGATCGTCGAAGATGCTGAACGGATCGTTGTAACGTTTGCTTTGAACTTTCACTCGTGCAATGCATTCGAGTTCCATTGGATCGATGGTGAGTGTGCCGGTTTCCTGAGGGAAAAGGACAAGCTTCTTTATCTCCCAAACTGTGTAACGTTGTCCATCGATCACTTCAGTATTACGCTCGAGATTTTGTGGGAGCTGAATTTCCTGGTTCCAGAATCCGTTAAAGGAGGGCATCTTCGGTACGGCAAAGTCGAGTACGTTGACGTTCGCGTAGAGTTTATACGTAATGATCAGACTTTCTCCTTTTAAAACATTTTGTTTGTTCACTACTGCTCTGGCAAATATGTTTTTGTCGGATAATAACTGCTGATCTCCCTGTTGTCCGCCATTGCCCTTTGGTTGTGCCTGCGGATTGCCTTTAACAACGGTGATTTGTATAACGTTTGAGGCTATCCGCTTTCCTTCATTTTCTATACTGGCTGGTCCGATTTTAAAGGTGCCTACCGCTTTCGGCTGAAGAAAGTATGAGAAACTGGTCGACTGTGAAAAGTTGCCGTTGATCAATTGCATATTAGTGCTTTTGTTCGGTCCGGAGAGCACATTGAAATCTTTCAGATCCGGTCCCTGGAATGACCGCCCGTTGCCATTGAAGGTAAAGGTGATTTGAAACTGTTCACCTACACCCACGGTTGATTTGTTGGCTGTTCCGGCCAGAAAGGGGGCCTGTGCCAATACCTGCTGCGTACCGGTTAGGAACAAACAGCACCAGAGAAGCACAGTGAATGGAATACCTGCAATGAAGGGAATTCTACTATTCATATTGTCTTTGTGGGAATGGGTACAAAATAAACGTTTCCCGCATCAACTTCGTTTGAATTTAACCAATCCTTAACGCAAAAATTGAACAATTCCTTACTCAAGGTAAACGGCTTCTTTTCCGGCAGTAAAATCTACACGGATATGTTCCTGTAAGGTGGTGCTAAGGGTAATGCCAACGAAATCAGCCTCAACCGGGTAGCGTTTATGGTCGCGGTCTACCAGCAGCACAGTGCGGATTTTGCGCATATCTGCATATAGGAAGGGGCGTAGACTGTACATCAACGTTTTTCCGCTGTTCAAAACATCATCTACTACAATCACTACCTTGTTTCGAAGTTCTTCCTGCGATAAAGCCGGAGTCATGTTGACTTGTGTGGGATTTTCTTTGTCTACTTCCAGCTTGATAAGTCGGGTAGGTAAGGGACAAATATTTTTCAGGGCTGAGCAAAGCTTTTCAGCAAATACAAATCCGCTGTTTATAATTCCTGCAATAATCAGTTCTTCCTGGTCGAAGTTGTCTTCGTAAATCTGGTAGGCCAACCGTTCAATTCGCTGCTGAATTTGAAGATGATTAAGAAGCAGGGTAGGGTTGGATGCCATAGCAATTAGTTGGAATTATTTTCGCCAATCACATCTGCTTTATAACGGCCCGCACCTGCGAAATATCGCTTGTAGTAAGGTTCGTTCAAATCGCTGATGATTACACCGCGGGAAGTACTGGCGTGTACAAATTTATTGTTCCCGAGGTAGAGTCCAATATGAGAAATGCGCTTTCGTGAGTTACGGAAGAATACCAAATCCCCTTCCTGTAATTCATCTTTGTCGAGTTTGAAAACCCCGGCATAAATTTCAGCTGAGTTGCGGGCGCCAAGCTTTTTGCCGTAAACGCGGTCGAATAATACATTCACAAAACCGCTGCAGTCAATTCCTTTTTCGCAGTTCCCGGCAAATCGGTAGGGTGTTCCCAGCCAGGTGGAGATGGTATCGTATAATAATAAGTTCCCTCCGGTGGAAAGTGGAATCCCGAGTTCCTGTTCAAGATAGGATCGTTTGTAATCGGTCAGGAAATTACCGGACGTCAGCGCGCTGTCCTGTGCGTTTAAACACAAGCTCCAAAGCAACATGGCCATGAACGACAAGATCCTCATACGGCCGCGAAATTAGCGAAATCAAGGTTAAGGCTTGATGAACTCCACGAAGACTTCGTTTCTGGCACGTGGTGGGATTGAATGTTCTTCGGGTCGAAGTGTGTTTATAATAAACTGTTTTTCAAATAGTTCCTTGTATTCGGCTGCCTTCCCGCCAAATGGAGGTCCTGCTTTTTCAAACAGGCAGTTGAAAAGTAATCCTGCCAATCGTCCTCCGGATGGAAGCAGGGAGGCCATTTTTTCGACATAACGGCTGCGAAGATCAGGATGCAGGGCGCAGAAAAAAGTTTGTTCTATGATGAGGTCGTAGGTGGTTTCGTGTTCGAAGAAATCGCCGTGGATGAGGTGTTCGCCGGGAAATTCAGGATATTTTGCAGCGAACTGAGCAAGTGGTGTGGGGGCAATATCTAACAGGTATACCTGATTAAATCCTTTCTCGTGCAAATACGCCGCCTCATATCCATTGCCACAACCGGGAATTAAAATTTTCATTTCACGGTCAGTTAGCGTATCTATATAGTTGGTGAGGGGAGGTGATGCATATCCAATATCCCAACCGGTTTCACAAGCGAGATAACGTTGTTCCCAATAGTGTCCATTCAGTTCATTTTGCATGCTGCAATGGTTTTAATACGTTTAAAGAGGATGGTAACACTGCTACTGCAATTTTATGTAGTGGTTCTACTGCTTCACCGTCGATGTGCAGATGTATCGGTCGGTTGCTCGTTGCAGTGAACTTATTGCATTTTATAGTTTTTACAAATTGATTGTCGCGTAAGGTGCCGTTAAATAATTTAAAAAACATGGCAGGTAATTGCAATGCGGGCGGACGTTTTACAATAACAAGATCCATCAACCCATCATTCAGTTCAGCCCTTGGTGCTATGACAGCTGCGTTTCCGAACTGAGAGGCGTTGGCGATGACCAGCATATGTGCCTCTTTCTCCATGGGCTCTCCGTCGATATCGAGTTGAAAGCGGATGATCGGATATTTGAAGTATTCCTGCAGTGCAATCTTTGTGTAGTTACTGAGTCCACGTTTTCCTTCGTGATTAAATCGCCAGGCTACAAGTCCGTCGAATCCAAATCCGGAAACGTTCACTGCAAATCGGTTGTTAATGGAAAGTGTATCTATCGACGAGCGCTCGGCTGCAGCAATTTGTTCGAGTGTATGCGGATACTTTAATGAGAATCCAAGATGTCGTGCTAATCCGTTACCCGAACCTGCAGGAATAATCGCCAGCGCGGTAGATGTGTGTACCAACTGCGCTGCAATTTCATTTACTGTTCCATCTCCACCTGCTGCCACTACACAGTCATAACCTTCGTTCACAGCAGCTCTTGCGAGTTCGGCAGCGTGTCCTGCATACTCGGTAGTTTGTGTATCTACCTCATAATTCTTCAGCAAGGATGATTGATCTACCAGCGAAGCAATTCGTGGAGCAAATCCATGTCCGGCAATTGGATTGATGAGGATCCTTAGTTTCTTCATGGCTGCTTGACCAATGTATGGTGAATGAGTCCGTCGTTGTGTTGTTGCAGTATCGCTTTCAGGAATCGTTCCATCGTTTCTTCTTCGCGCTGATATTTCGTGTGAAGCAGGTTGTTTGTCAGTAGTGAATCAGCTCGTAAATAGAGATGAGTGGATTCCTGTCCGTCGAATTGGAGGATAAACTTTTCATTGATGAGACTCCACGATTTGTTTGCGTAGTTCACTGCCCATCCATCTCTACCTGCGAATAAGTTACGACCGAAGGCGGTGTATTTTCCGTTGTATCCGGTGAGATGAAGGATGGAAGGAAGTATATCCGTTTGCTGTGCTGTTTCGGGATGTGTTTTCATAGTGGAATCTCCCGGCGAAAAAATCAGCAATGGAATATGAAAGGCACCAAGTCGTCCGGCATAATATGGCTCACCGGCAGGACCCGAATGATCTGCGGTGATCACGAAAACAGTGTTCGCATACCAGGAAGTGCGGGCAGCCTCTTCAAAAAATACACGCAAAGAAGCATCTGCATAAGCCATTCCTCTTTCTATCGGAGAGAATCCGGCAGGAATTTTATCACTGAAACGAGATGGCACATTGTAAGGGTGATGGGAGGAAAGAGAAAAGAATGTTGCGAAGAAAGGTGCTCGCTGACGGGATAATGTGCGTGTCATGAAACGCATGAATGCATCGTCATATATTCCCCAGTTGCCATCATAATCACTTGCAGGTCCGTCGTACTCATTCCTGCCGAAGTATGTTTCGAATCCTGCCAGACGAGTGAAATTATCGAAGCCCATCGTGCCATTGTTTCCGCCGTGAAAGAATGAAGTGGAATAGCCAACAGGTTTCAAAAGTGAGGCAGCACTGTTTATTGGTGTGATATTATAAACGGAATTGATGAATGCCTGATCCATGAGATGTGGAAGAGAAGCCACTACTGCAGGTACACCTTCGATAGAACGTTTCGCATTGGCAAATGTATTCGGCCAGCAATGGGAAACACTCATGAGGGAGTCGAGGAAAGGTGTTGTTTTTTTGTCGGGATGGTAGTAGCTGATGTATTCATGCGAAAAACTTTCCATGATAATCACCACCACATTTTTACCATTGGGCGTGCCGGACATCGACTGATGTATCGGAAAAATTTTTGCCGCTTCACTATTTGTTAAATATTGTGTCTCGGGTAAAGTTGATTCACCGATTGATTTAATAATTGTGTAAGGTGTATTCAATACGAGTGGAATAGAACTTGAAGGAACCATTCGTGCTGCAGCCTGAATGGACAATGGCTTCAACTGCAAACCACCCCGAAAACCGATTACGCCGGCTGCAAGAAGAAACAACGCAGCAAACAAACGTAGAAGAAAGACAGGATATTTTTGTGGTGCACTTTTAAATTGCTGAATAGATTTCCTGAATTTTTTTTCTGCCAAAACCAACATATACACTAGTGCCATCCAGAAGATCAGTACATACCAGAAGTCTGCCAGGTATTGTCCGATATTATTGGTTACATCATCACCGGTTGCCAGTAGAGTGAATACTTCAGCAGTATTGCGCTTCTGGACGTAGGGAAACCAGGCGGCATCGATGCAGTTTAAGAGGAGTCCGATTGCATTTGCTACGATTATCCAGCCACTGATGAAACCCTGATACCCTTTTTTCAAACTCAGAGAGGAAGGGTAGAGATGTAAAAGAATCACCGGAACATTGAGAATACAGATAGCGGTAATGTCGTAGCGGGAAGAAGCAAGAAAGATGTTGAGGAGTTCTGAACTACCGGTTGTCGGATTCAACATATAAAACAACAGGCGACTCAACTGATACAGTAACATCAGCAAGCCTGTTCTTTTCAGAAGGAAAGTGTAATGAAATCCGGAAGCCGACTGCATGCGTCCAAAAATAATGATTTAATGTACCCGCAGATTTTAAGAAAGCAATAAGCAATCGGTTGTTATGGCAAAAAAAAAGGCTGCTCCGGAGAACAGCCTTTTTTTATTGGTTTTGCTGATTACTGGCGGGTAAACCACGCGCGGCAAGTAGCAATAGAAGAAGTTGTGATGTTTTCATCCTGGTATTCAATTTTGAAACCATTCAAAGTAACACTACCTGAACCGCTGAAACGGTGATCATCCAAAGATGAACCGATATCAAGAGCAGTTTGAAGAGCCATAGAAACTGAACCATCAGAGTTCAAAGTAGCAACGATGCCTGTATTTCCAGAGTAGTCACCAAATTTATTGAAACCGAGAGTCGTAGTATTATTCGCAGTAACTGTTTGAGTATAAGCGAAAGAAACTGCAGAAGCACCTGATCCACAAGTATCAGCTACAGTATAAGATTTAGCCAATGCATTAGTAGTAGCATATACAATTACTTCACGTGAAGCAGAGCCAGAGTTTCCTGCAGCATCTGATACTGAATAGTTTACTTCATAACTACCTGGCAGACGGTTCTCGATATCAGAAGCATCTACAGAGATAGAGCTGGAAAGATCTCCATCCTCGTTATCATCGGCAGTTGCGCCTGGATCAGAGTAAGTTTGGAGCATTTCCAATTGGTAAGGATTGTCGCCGGTGATCGTGATAACCGGAGCTTCCGTGTCATCTTTGCTGCAACCGGAGATAAATACTGCCGAAGTGGCAAGGATTCCGGCAATTAATAATGATTTTTTCATGGTTTTTTGTTCTGATTTGCAGTGCAAAGTAACGTAAAAAAATAAACGCATACGCCTATTTTTTATTTGTTTATGAACTTTTTTATTGAATACATTTGTGCCACAAATCAGAAAACACAATATGAAAAAGGTAATTTACTTAATTGCCGGAGTTGCCATCACTTTGGTAGCATCCTGCGGACCGAGCGCCGAAGAAAAGGCTGCTGAAGAAAAACGCGTAAATGATTCAATTGCTGCTGCTTCCGCTGCTGAAGCTGAAGCCCGTATTCAGGATAGCCTGATGCAGGTTGAAAAAGTTCGCCAGGACAGTCTTGCACTGGTTGAGCAAGCAATGGCTGATTCACTTCGTATGAAAGCTGAAGCAGATTCTATCGCTGCTGCGAAGAAGAAATCTACTCCAAAGCCAGCTCCAAAGAAATCTACCGAGCAAAAGAAAATTGAACAGCAAATCAAAGAAGTGAAAGACGCTACCCGTGGTCGCGGATAATTTGATTAAAGCTATTAAACACTGACAATCAACCCTATAATATGAAAAAATCATACTTATTCCTGTTGGGTGCAAGCCTTACCTTCCTGGTAGCTTGTGGTCCAAGTGCTGAAGAAAAAGCAGCTGATCAAAAGCGTATCGACGATTCAGTTGCTGCGGCAGAATCAGCAATGAAAGCTGCTGAAGAAGCGGCTATGGCTGCTATGGCTGCCGATACAATGGCTGCAGATACTACTGCTGCTGTTGATACTGCGCATGCTGGTCACGACCATGCTCACTAAGCATCGGAATTAAAACAGAAAAGGCTCTCGTTTGAGGGCCTTTTCTGTTTTATTAACAATTTATCGTCTACAAAAGTGTACCGGCCAGGTTGGCTAATTCGCTTCGTTCTCCTTTTTCAAGGGTGATATGGGAATAGAGGTCCTGGTCCTTCATTTTGTCGATGAGTGTCGATAATCCGTTACTATGGGAATCGAGGTATGGCGTATCGATTTGAAAAATATCACCGGTGAAAATAATTTTGGTCCCTTCTCCGGCGCGGGTAATAATCGTTTTCACTTCATGTGGTGTTAGATTCTGTGCTTCATCAATGATAAAACAGATGTTGCTCAGACTCCTGCCACGTATATAGGCAAGTGGTGTAATATGCAGTTTTTCATTCTCCACCATATCATTGATCTTTTGAAATTCCCGATCTGTTTCCTTGTACTGGCTCTGGATATATTTCAGATTATCCCAAAGCGGTTCCATGTAAGGATTGATTTTCGACTTAATATCGCCCGGGAGATATCCGATATCTTTATTTGACAACGGAACAATTGGTCGTGCCAGATAGATCTGGCGGTATTTACTTTTCTGTTCTAACGCCGACGCCAATGCCAGTAATGTCTTTCCTGAACCCGCCACACCCATCACCGTAGAGAGAAGAATGTTTGGGTTCAATACGGAGTGAATCGCAAAAGCCTGTTCAGCATTTCTCGGACGAATACCTGCGGCCGGTTCTTTTTGCACCCGTTCAATACGATCGGTGAAAGGATTATAATATGCCAGTGCAGAGCCGGACTCTGTTTTACTTCGCAGTATATAATAATGGTTCTTCAGCGGACGCACTTTCACTATTTCCTTCCAGTTGCACCAGCCATCCTGGTAGAGCTTATCGATTACTTTCTTCGTTGTGTTTTCTATTACCGACTTTCCGGTGTAGAGATCCTTAATGTCCTTTACTTTCCCGGTTTCATAATCTTCAGAAGCAAGATTCAGCGAGCGGGCTTTAAGTCGAAGATTAATATCCTTACTCACCAACACAACCTTCCTGTGCGGATTTTGCTCCTGAATACTTAACGCAGCATTAATGATCCGATGATCAGCCTTGCGTTCACCGAATACCTGATCAGCGTCGATGGTGCTACTCTTCTCCTGCATTAAAACCTTGAACTTTCCTTTCGTCGGACCATTCAGCGGAATCCAATCCTGTAGCGAATAGCTATCCGATAAACGGTCAATAGCCCTGATAAACTCCCGTGCTTCAAAATTTATTACGTCGTTCCCCTTCTTAAACCGGTCGATTTCTTCAAGCACCGTAATTGGTATCGCGACATCATGTTCTTTAAAGTTAAAAAAGGCATTGTGGTCAAATAAAATCGCAGATGTATCCAGTACGAATATCTTTCTGTCTTTGTCTTTTGCTGAAACCTTCGCCATATATCTTTCTGTTTTATCCGAATTTAACGGAGGAATTACCGCGATTCCTTTGTTCCGGTCTTCGGATAATCTACAAGGCAGTGTTAATAAAGGAAGTGGCTAAGAGACTGACTAAGGAAGGATTAACGGGAATTACGTTCGGGACACCGCTGTCTTTTCCATCAAGGACCACAGCGATCCATCTCCCGAAAAGAAATAAATCGCCAAAGCCACTACACATACCAATTCAGGTCCGGATGCGTTTATGTCCGCAGAAAGTCCTCGAAAATGACAACATAACATGGTTAAGAACTTACACAGGGAATCAAACTGTTGCCCTTACAAATCGACGGCATTTCTTATTTTTGCCATTAAGAACAAATAGACTGTGATCAATTTCCTTTCGCCGAATTACTTATACGGACTTCTCTTGCTGGCGATTCCGGTGATCATCCACTTGTTTAATTTCCGGCGCTATAAAAAAATACTCTTTACCAATGTCCGGTTTCTACAGGAGTTGAAAGAAGAGACGACCCGTACCAGCCGGTTAAAGCATTTGCTGATTCTTGCGTCGCGACTTCTGGCCATGTTGTTCATCATTCTGGCATTTGCTCAGCCGTTTATTCCTTCCGGAGAAGCGGGTCCGGCTAATTCTGGTGAACCGGTGAGCATCTATATCGACAATTCATTCAGTATGGATGCAGTGAGCAGCGAAGGTCCGCTATTGGAAGTAGCACGGAAAAAAGCCCGCGAGATCGCCAGTTCGTTTCCTGCAACAACACGGTTCCAGTTACTCACCAATGACTTTTCGGCTATCCAGCAACGTTTGATCAGCAAGGATGACTTTTTAGATGAAGTGGAGCGAGTGAAATTATCACCGTACAGCCGATCGCTGACTGAAGTAGTATTGCGTCAGAAAGAAGCTTTTGTGGCAAACAATACCAATACTGCAAGAACTTTCCTGATCAGCGATTTTCAGGAGTCAACGAGCAACTTCTCTGCATTGCAGAAGGATTCATCGATACGAACAAGTCTGGTGGCATTGCCTTTACAGTCGACCGGAAATATTTACATCGATTCCTGCTGGTTGTCGGGTCCGCTGGTGCAATTGAATCAGCCTGCAGAGATCAGTGTAAAGCTGATAAACAGCAGCGAAAAAGACGCAGAAAGTGTTCCGGTAAAACTGCTCATCAATGGAAGTCAGAAAGCAGTGACGAGTGTTTCCGTTCCTGCCGGACAATCGTTCACCACAACATTCAGTTTCACCATTGGTAGTGCAGGATGGCAGCAAGCTGAAGTACGCATCACCGACCATCCGATTACTTTTGATGATAGTTATTATTCATCATTCGAGGTTCGAGAGAAGTTTAATGTACTGGCGATCCATGATGGTACGCCAATGCCATATCTCGAAGCATTATTCTCAAGTGACCCTTCTTTCAACTTCAAACGCACCTCAACCGGAAACGTCGATTATACAATACTGAATCAAACGAGTCTTGTTATACTGGATGATGTAAAAGAAGTCTCAACCGGACTCAGCGAAGAGTTGCGGAAATTTCTGGATGCAGGTGGAAGTCTTTGTGTATTCCCTGACTCCTCCATAACTCCAGGAACCTACAATACTTTCCTGCAGCAAATAGGCGCGGATGCATTCAGTGGATTAAATGAGAATGCAGATAAAGTTCAA
Source organism: Bacteroidia bacterium (assembly GCA_017995075.1). Taxonomy (GTDB): domain Bacteria; phylum Bacteroidota; class Bacteroidia; order AKYH767-A; family OLB10; genus JAJTFW01. The sequence goes on from JAGOJO010000009.1 coordinate 29,335, forward strand.
ACTATCGATCTTCAACATCCTTTATTCACCGAAGTGTTTGACGCCGCACGACAAAAAGAAGCCAATACCGATTACCCAATGGCTGCAAAACATTTTGACTTTGCATCCAACTCCGGCAGCAGACAGGTTTTAATGAAACTGCAGGGCGGTGGAGCTTTCTTATCTGCTTATACTATTGGAAAAGGAAACCTGTATCTCTTCGCAGTACCACTTTCTCCAGGATTCAGCAATGTAGCCCGACATGCAGTTATTGTACCTGTTCTTTACCGGATGGCAGTATTAAGTGTACGGCCACTCGCCTTCGCCAATGTAATGGGACGTGCACGACCAGTAGAACTCAATCTGCCTGCACCCGGAGGAGACGAAGCATTTCATCTGATTAATGAATCACTCAAAACGGATATCATTCCAGCCGTCAAGCCTGTAGCATCAGGAATTATGGTAGATGCAGGAGAGCAGGTGAGTGCTGCAGGACATTTTCAATTGAAGAAAGGCAAAGAAACCATCGCTGTATTATCCTTCAACAACGATCGTAAGGAATCACAGATGACCTTTCTGACAGAAACAAAACTTGACGAACTGTCAGCTGCCGCCGGATGGAATTTACTCAAAGCATCCTTGCCTGATTTAACCAAGACATTAACCGTTCTGCAGCGCGGAGTACCATTGTGGAAATACGCTGTTGTACTCGGCTTAATTTTTCTCCTCATCGAAACACTACTCATTCGCTTCTGGAAAACAACATGAATCTACTCATCAGAAATATCAGGATAAACGATCCTGCTTCGCCCTTCCACGGAAAGGAAACAGATGTAATGGTGCGCCAGGGAATCATCACAGCCATTCAATCTAAAATTGAAGCTTCTAATGATGTAGAAGTAATCGATGGGAAGGGCGGTTATTTATCGCCGGGATGGTTTGATATGCGAGTATCTTTCCGCGAGCCGGGAGATGAACAAAAAGAGACCATACAAAGCGGACAGGACGCAGCTGCACAAGGTGGATTCACCGGAGTACTTACCATGCCTTCAACACATCCACCTGTACAAACGAATGCAGATGTGAGTTTTATTCGTAACCGATCAGCTTCACATTTAGTTGATGTATATCCGGCTGGCGTACTCACTGAAAACAGAGAAGGAAAGGATCTTTCCGGAATGTATGATATGAAGCTGGCGGGTGCTGTAGCTTTTACTGATGATAAAAAAGCCATTCGCAATAGCGGAGTGATGTTACGCGCTATGCAGTATGCAGGAAATATGCAATCTGCAGTAATCAGCTTTGCAGATGATCCTGGACTTACAGCAGGACTACAGGCCAATGAAAGTCCGGCCACTACCTTACTTGGCTTCAAAGGTGCCCCTTCCATCGCCGAAGAGATCGGAATTCAACGTGATTTAAGCTTGGTTGCTTATTCTTCCATGCCGGTTCACATTAGTGGTGTCAGCACTAAAGAAGCAGTAACACGTCTCCGTGAAGCGCGCAAGAGCGGACTTCCGGTTACTTCTGAAGTATATATCTATCACCTTTTACTCGATGATACTGCATTGAATGGATTCAGCAGTCACTATAAAGTAAAGCCACCATTACGTTCAGCAGAAGACGTGATGGCTTTAAGAGAAGCTGTACTTGACGGCACGATTGATGTCGTTTGTAGCGACCATTCGCCGGAAGACATTGAATCGAAAGATGTAGAGTTTGATTATGCTGCCTACGGTATGATCGGACTTGAAAGTTTTTATGGTGTATTGCAGGAAGCATTCAACGGTAAGTTGACTTCAGAAAGAATTTACGAGTTATTGGTTGCTAATCCACGAAAGATACTGGGTTTAAAAATACCTTCCATCAATCAAAACGAAACGGCTAATTTCACACTTTATCATCCGGAAACAGAATGGGAGTTTACTAAACAACATATCAAATCTAAATCAGGCAATACGCCTTTTCTCGATAGGAAATTCAAAGGGAAAGTTATTGCCTGCGGTAACGCATCGAGATTTGTTAAATGTCTATAACTGTCGGTTTTAATTTTTCTATTCACAAAAAGTAAATCCGCGAATTCCGCTTGTTGACATTAAGTTTTTAAGAAAGAGTTAAGTGAAGCGGAACCGTTTAATCTGCTTCATCCGTGTTCCCACCCCTAAGGATGTGCACCCTTTCACTTTTACATATTAAAGTTTTATAATTCGTAAAAACTTGATTTTTATCACTGAAATAGGAGTTAAATAGTGTCGTTTTTACTCTTCGGTCCTATGTGTAACCTTTGTAACCGAAATAGAGTGGTTGAACACTCTACCTTTGCACCGTACTTTAAAAACATACACCAAATGGATAACGAACAAATAATCACGATGCCACGCATTGGCGATAAAGCACCGGATTTCGAAGCAGTCACAACAACAGGAAATATGAAGTTGTCAGAGTATGCAAAAGACAAATGGATCATCATGTTTTCACATCCTGCAGATTTTACTCCGGTATGTACTACTGAGATGTCAGGTTTTGCTATAGAAAAGGATTTCTGGCAACAACATAACACGCAATTGCTCGGACTAAGTATTGACAGTATCCACGCACACATTGCCTGGGTAAATGCAGTACAGGAGAAAACAGGTGTTCTCTTCGATTTTCCAATTATTGCAGACATCGATATGAAAGTGGCGAAGTTGTATGGAATGCTGCAGCCTGGAGAAAGCGAGACAGCCGCGGTGAGAGCAGTATTCTTTATTGATCCTGCTAAAAAAATCCGGTTAATCATGTATTATCCGCTTAACGTAGGTCGCAACATGGATGAAATAAAAAGATGTTTACTCGCATTACAAACTTCGGATAAGCACAAGGTAGCAATGCCACTCAACTGGCAACCCGGCGATAAAGTAATCGTACCGGCTCCAAAAACACTTGAAGGGCTTGCTGAACGAAAAGCCAGTAACCTCGAAATGGTGGATTGGTATCTCGCGAAGAAATCGATATAAATCAGGTAGATTAGGTTTCAATAAAAGGCTGCTATGGTAATACGTAGTGGCCTTTGTGTTTTAATTGAAAAATTTGATAGGTGTGTTTCAGTTCGGGTGTAAACCAGCAATTTCAATATTGAGAAAATAAATTAAATTGAAGTTTTCTAAAGTTTAAAATGTATTTTAAAATACTTTTCAGAAAAGTTTCCAAGAATATTTTATCTGATTATATGTAGTACCCCGCTACTTTCCTGTTCATTTCGATAAGGAAGCTTGTAATAAATTCTGTAAGCATACAAACCTTCAGGTGCCGGGTTTTCATTGTATTCTCCATTCCAGCCAACGCTCGGGTCATTTGTACTATAAAGCATTTCTCCGAAGCGATTGTAAATTGCAAATCGGAATTGGTCAGGCATACAATTACCTTTGAAAGAAAATACATCATTCTTTCCGTCATTATTTGGAGTAAAGGCTGTGGGTATATAAAATTGACATGTGTCGCAATTTGTAAGGAATAGACTGTCACTTAGCTGAACTAGTCCGCAACTTAGTCTTAATTCTGCATTGATATACTTCCAGCCCTGTTCAGCATAAGTTATTGTTGCAAGTATTCCGGAAGATTGTGGTAGCCCAAGGATATTCATATCCCAATGCACCTGAACAATATCAGAGTCGGCTAGAATTTTGTATTCAATCTGTTCTTGAATACAATTTCCTTTCGACTCAATTTTTGCTTCGCATAGGCAATCCCGGTTTTTTATTTCAATATATGCACTGTCGGTACAGCCTAAAGTGTTAATTGCAGTAGCAAGGTATATTCCGGGAGTTCGTATACTGTCTTTATCTACCACTAAGTTGCCGTTAATCCATAATTTCCAAGGTTCCGGTTGTCTGTTGTAAATGGAGTTGAAATCAACATAATGCCATGGACATAAGTCATAATAGAGGTCGTTTCCTAAATCAGGTACCTCTTTAACTTCCAATTCAATTGAAGCGGAATCTGTGCAAGTGTTGATGTCAGTGGCTATTATAAAGTAAGTACCTGCGGCATTTATATTTTCAGGAACATTTACAGGATTTCCATTAAGTGTCCATGATGGTGTTAACCCGTTTAATTGGAAATATGAGTTCAGATCGCGGACTTCGTTACTACATATAGAATCTTTTAAATCCTGCCCAAGCTGGGGTTTGGGATGTACAACCAAATTGATATTGGTAAGTGTGCTGCAACCAGCAAAATTTATAGCCAGTATTGAATATTGTCCGGCATTGATAGCAGAGTCCGGGGGCGTTGATGATTGTTGGTTATAAAACCAACTTACCGTGAAGGAGGAGGAATTAAAGAGGTATGTAAGGTTAATTGGAGATCCTTCACAAGTATAAACCAATGTGTCATTTCCAATATAAGGAAGAGGAACTAAGTTAAGTTGTACAAAAGCCGTGTCCAAACATCCATTTGAATCATTGGCAATTAACATGTATGCACCGCTTTGTGTGGTCGCAGCTGGATTTGAAATAACTTGTCCGTCTAAACTCCAACTGGATACTAGTCCTTGCAAGTTGAAGTAACTGTTTAAGTTAATGGTATCACCCTCGCAGAAGTTTAATAAAGTGTCAGTACCAACATTGGGGACAGGGAAATGAATGATGCTAACTTGAGCTGTGTCGCTGCATCCGAATGCACTACTTAGCACAAGAGTATAGAGCCCATCTGATGTTGCATTGACAGGATCCTGCCATGGTTGTCCTTGGTATGTCCAGGTTGAAATATAGGGGTTTGTGACATAAAGGGTAGTTAGGTCCGTTGCAACATTCGCACATTCTGTTAAAATTGTGTCATTACCAATATTCGGTGTCGGGTTAATAGATAGCGTAAGTGTGGCGGTGTCGGAACATAGCTGGGGAGTTGTTGCAATCAAAATATAGGTTCCAGCTGTATTGATAATTGTTGAATTGAATGGTAGGTTATTATTCCACCATTGTCCGGTAGCACCACTGATGGTATATGCGGTCGATAAATCAAAATTGTCTCCGTAACAGATCCCAATATTTTGATCAGATCCCAATACAGGTACTGCGTTTTTATTTAGCTGGAGTAGTAAAGTGTCAATACATCCTGCATTTGATGTTGCTATTAATTGATAGAGTCCGCTATTGTTGATAGTCGTTGGATTATTAACAATCTGGCCGCTGACTGTCCAATTTAGGTTGAGCCCAGTAGTTAAAATGATTTGATTTAGATTAATGGGGGCATTGGTGCAGGTATCAATTTGTAAATCAGCGCCTAATACCGGACTCGTATTCACAATGACTTGCACTAATACGGTATCACTGCATCCGGAAAGATTTGTTGCAATAAGCTCATAGGTTCCAGGCTGAAATATACTGTCAACAGAAGTAATTATGTTACTATTAAGTGACCATTGTGCAGTCAGCCCATTTAGGTTGAATAGTGAGTCAAAGTTAATGGCTTCGTAATCGCAAATGGATAAAATTATATCTGCTCCTAATGCGGGTTTAACCGATGTGTTCAAAGTTATTTGTAAAGTGTCGTTGCAATATTGACTAAAGTTATCGATATATGTGTAAATTCCGTTTGAATTAGTGGCTATGGGACTTGGTATAGGCGCACCGTTATAAAGCCATATTCCTGTTGGGGAAGATATCGGAAGTAGGTTTTCCAGGTTTAGTGTACTGTCAATACATCCGTTTAAAATTGTGTCATTCCCTAAGTTTGGAGCAGTGATTGTATTAAACGTATAAATTGCTGTATCGCTGCATGCTGTTGTGTCACCAACAATTAATTCATAAATGCCTGAACTTTGAACCAGATATCCATTGGGTAAGTTTGTTCCTGAGGAATCCCATGTGATATTATAACTGGCCGACAAATACAAAGTGTCCAGGAGTACAAAGGATCCATTACAAAAGTCGACTTGTTGGTCGGGTCCCGCATCAGGTGCCGGAAAAGGAAGAATTGTTATGAGCGTTGTGTCTGGGCAATTAATTCCGAAGAAGTTGCGAATAATAATGTACGTACCAGGAGTATTTACCATTAAGCTACTTCCTGATAATAACGTTCCATTCGAATAATAACTTCCGGAAAATGAAATGCCATTGTTAGTTGAGTCTGTCAATTGAGTATCGAAAATTGAGTCGAGCCTGATGTAATTATTGCAACCTAACGTCAGATTAGTGTCGGCTATATACGGGTAAGAGGGGTAGATGACTTCTACGATGTCAGTTGCCGGGCAGAGTAGTCCATTAAAGTAAACTGTTGTGCTGTTACTAAAGATGTCACTTTGGGTGATTTGACTAATATTAAATGGTTGTCCCGAACCACTAGAAATCTGTCCGATATTATAGGTGAAGGCATTCGTAATATTAAAAGTATCATCTGGACAACCAACGAAAGAGTTATATGAATCGAACGGTATACAACCTACATTACTGCAACTGATAGTTGATCCACCTGCAGAGCCGGATCCACCGCTGCTAAACCAGCTACCGGTAGAGGTTGATCCCCCTGAGCCACTTGCGGTTTTATCACAGCTTGTATCGATAACTGTTATTGTCCATATTCCGGTTGAATTTTCTCCGTCAAAAGCACTAAGTCCAATTGGGTCCTGTGGTGTCCAATTACCGGTAAATGGTGCTGTGGCTGTTGTTATAGAGGGGCCTATCTGACTGAAACTGCAATTTGTATAATTTACTCCTCCGGCGCCCAAATATTCAGATAGAAGAATCGTAGTACCCTGTGGAGAAGTTAATGTGATTTTTAAGTATTCAGGATTTAAACTGGAAATATTAATGGTTAGATAAGATAAAACATGAACAGTTGAGGGAAACGGAGGCCCAAGGTTTGGTGGAAGTATACTTGAATAAGGACTAATTATTGATCCATTTGTGACGTTAGCGGTAAATTGAACAGTGTCGCAATTTGGAATGTATCCGCCGGTGAATCCAAATTGGGCAAAAACTACTTTAGGCCATGCAGTAATGCAGAGAATACAAATAATGATGTATAGTCGAAATTTGGCATTCATAAAATCAACGAAATCTAATTAAAGTCAAATGTATCAGCATTTTACAGAATAAAAAATTAATTCCTCAATAAAATGCCGTTCTCTACCCCTATATTCTGCTATTTGACGTAAATGTGTAACCTTCTGAACTTTTGAGTTACGGGTCCTTGAAAAATTATATTTTTTACCATCCTAAAGAATTGTTTTTGCCCGGGGTTTAAACCCACTGCAAAGGTAAACCCTTCGACTATGCGCTTATTTTCAAAGGTGCTCAGGGACCTCGCTTGGTTTAATCCTAGGCAAAGTAAATGTAAGCGATCGAGAATAGTTGTATGTTAAATACTTGTATCCATTTAGTTTTTGTCGAAACGCGAAGAAGGGTCAGGTGTAATATTTATGATTTCGTAACCTTTTAATTCTGATTTTATATTTCTACTAAAAATAAATCCGCGTAAATCATTATAATCTGCTTCATCCGTGTTCCCACTTTTTCGAAAAGTATACTTTCATCACTGAGTATTACCCAAAACAAAAAAGCCCCAATATGAATTGGAGCTTTTTTGTTAAGTGGAGAATACCGGAGTCGAACCGGTGACCTCTTGCATGCCATGCAAGCGCTCTAGCCAGCTGAGCTAATTCCCCGTCCGCATTTGCAGATATCTGGCAATTGGGAGTGCAAATTTATACTTTCCCATGCTGATTCACAAATGAGATGAGCTTCGATGGTGTTTATATCGCCAATTATTCGACGATAAAGGGGATAACTTCGAGTCGCTTGCCTGTACGGATTTTGGCGTAATACATGCCAGCCGATAGAGTTTCATTGATCTGAAATTGCTGGTCACGCGTTTGGATCTGTTTGAGTTGGCGTCCGTGGATATCCAGAATACCGATGTCAGCTCCGTGTTGGTTTTCTACCAGGTCGATCGTAAAGTTTCCTTTGTTGAGACTTGGGTATAGTCGCGATAGTACATTGCCGGGTTCATTGGTGCTTATTCCGGTGAGTACATCTAAATCTGTTGCCCAAATACCTCGCCCGAAAGTGCTGATATATACTTTGTTATTCGCCGGGTTGAATTCGATATCGCTTACAATTACGTTGGGTAGTCCTGCGCTGAAATTGACCCAACTGGTGCTGCTTGCAGGTAATACGTATACGCCAATGTCGGTGGCTGCAATGAGGTCTGTCTTGCCTGGTAGCTGTTTGATGCAATTAATAGGCAGGTTGGGTAGGTTGTAGCTGATGTTGGTCCAACTGGTGCCTGCATTACTGGTTTTATAAACCTTCTGACCACTACTGAATCCTGCGCAGCTGAGGTAGGCAGTTTGTCCACTGAATTGATCTGCTTCGATGGAGGTGTAGTAAAGTGAGTCGGGAAGGTTGGAGGTGATGGTGGTCCATGTGCTTCCTCCGTTGTTGGTGCGGAAGACTTCTCCTGGGTTGCTGTATTCATATCGGACTCTTCTCGCAGCCCAAAGTACATTGCTATTGACCGGACTCACGGCTATTGCAGAGAGTTCGTTTCCGTAGAAGTTAGGTGGCAGTGGGAAGTTGGATATACTGCTCCAGGTATTACCGGCGTCAATCGATTTTACGACATTTTCAAAACCTGCATAAAGCGTGAGGTAGTTGTTATTGTCGCTGATGATTGGTGAGGTCCATTCTGCATTTTCACCGTTTATATTCGGATTAATCCAGTTGAAAGATTGTCCGCCGTCGAAGGTGTAATCGAAGTTGCCGTATTGAGAGGAGGTGAAGAAGGTGCCGGTGAAGGCTGTATCAAAGACGTTGTCCATTCCATCTCCGCCACTTACCGTCGACCAGTTCGTGCCGTCGAAGTAGAAACTGGCATTGTCCTGTGCTCCGGCTACAATTTCGTTGGTGGTGGTTTTTGAAGATGAGATTCTGTAGAAAGAGGTAATGTTCATCCCGTTGCTGAGGTTGGCCCAGATAGTTTGAAAAGTGCTTCCACTGTTAAGGTTGGCCCATGTTTCCGGTACAATGTTTTGGGTACGGTAGATGCCGCCGTCGTGGCAGATATAGAAGTTGCCGTTGAGTGGATTTACTTTGAGGTCATGTACATCAGCGTGTATAGATGGTCCATAAGAGGTTGTCCAGTGTCCTGCCGGATCGAATGTGTTTGCTCCGTCTTCGCTGGCCCATAAATTGACTCCTCCAACATATACTTTGTCAGGGTCGGTGGGGTGAACAAGGAATCCGAGATCATAATTGCCTTGTCCGCCCGTACCAATTCCTTCGTCGTAGGTGAGGAGGTTGAGGCTGTTGAATTGAAGATTCCAGGTGTTTCCGCTGTTAGTAGTTTTGTAGATGGCGTAGAGCCCTCCCTGCGTATCAACAGTTAATGCATAAAGAATGGAAGGATTGCTTTGTGATTGTGCGAGCTTAACACGTTGTACAGTGCCGGTTACGGGTATGCCGGTCGTTAGTAACGTCCACGTAGTACCGAAGTCGGTGGATTTATATACTCCGGCTGATCCGATATTTGCAACCTGTATCCATCCTGTGGCTAAATAAAGTGTATTCGGGTTGGATGGGTCCTGGTGTAAATCCCAGCATAAGGAGTCGAGGGTGGACGTGAAAGTATTTCCGCCGTCGTTTGATTTGAAGAATCCATCAACACCGCATGCGACTACGTTATTGCTATTATTAGGATCGATGATGATTTTGCGGATAAGCGATACATCGCCGTTTGTGAGTTGGTAACTGAGTCCGGTAGGTGCCCATGTTAGCCCTCCGTCCGTGGTTTTGTAAACGCCGAGTCCGTAATGAGTATTTCGTTTTCTGCCGTTGGTGAAGAGTGATGTGCCTACATATTCAAAGTCGCAGAGTGCAATGTAGATGATGTCAGGGTTGGTAGGGTCAATGGCTATATCGGAGATGCGGGTGATGGGTAGGTTATCCGTGAGTGGAGTATAGGTGAGTCCGTTATTGGTGGTTTTCCAGAGGCCTCCTTGCGCTACTCCAACGTAAAATGTTCCGGCGTTGGTGGGATGGAAGGCAACAGTGTTGACGCGCCCCATGCCGTTTTCCATATAGCCTGTAAGATTGGTCGGTAGATTGTATGGTCCAACCGGATACCATGGATTGGCAGTTGTCTTTCCGGTGCGGAGATCTGTTTTCTCGTTGGCAGCTTTTATAAGGGCGTTGAGATATTCTTCTACACCATCAGTTTCACCATGTCCGTTTGTGTGCATCTGAGTTTCTTGTTCCCAGCGCTTGAATGATTTCCATCCTTTTTTAGTGCGAAGATCCTGTTGCAGGTTCCATTCATTGAAATTTCGTTGGAGCTGGCGAAAGGAGGGTGTTTGATTGTTTGCTGGCTTGAGAAATTCCTGTGCTTGTATACTTAAGGTTGCACATAGAAATATCAGGCTGCTGAACAGTAATTGGAATATCTTTTTCATTGTCTGGCGTGTGTATTCAAAAATAGGAAACACAATTCATGTTTCATTATTCATTTCCGGGAATTTGTCAGCGGAGAATAATTTTTGCAGGATAGACTAAAAAAGAAAAGCCGGGGATTTTCCCCGGCTTTTCTTTTTTCTGTTATTCCCGATTAACGGGTAATCAGCATGCGCTTGGTTAATTGCTGTCCTTCGTATACTAAAGTATAAGTGTAGAGACCTGGAGCAAGGTTAGCGGTGTTGTAACGGATAGTGTGTAATCCTGAAGCCAGGCTTTCGTCTACCATTACATCGATAACTTGTCCGATCATATCAGCAAGTACAACACGTACCTGACCTTTAGCAGGAATCACGAATTCAAATGTTGTGTTCTCGTCAGCAGGGTTCGGGAAGTTTTGACTCATTCCGAAATCGTTCATCGCGAATTCGTCAACACCTACAGGTGCACATGGACCTAAGTCTTCGATGCACACATCATCGATATCCCAACCTTCGTCAACAACTGAATAGTCAGAAGCAAATCTCCAACGGAATACGATTTGACCATCAACACCCGGACGGAATACTTTCTCAGTGTAGAACCAGTCATTACGAACACCGGTGAATCCTTTATCAGCAGGACTGTTAGGATCAAGTTCAGATACGTAAGTATAGTTTGGTGAAGCACCGAACAACTGAATGTTTGGTGAACCTACCATGTCGAGACGATTCCAGCTTGAACCATAGTCATCAGAGTAGTGGAATGCACCACCGTCAGAACCATATTCCATGCGGAACTGCTGCCAGAAGCTTACTTTATAGCAGTGACCTTGTTGAACACGAACTAATGAAGAGAACAGACCGGAAGAATCTTTATTTGCATAAGTTCCGGTAAGGTTAGTTGACCATGCATTGTTTCCTGTATGCGCACCGTTGAGGTTTGCTTTACCCGGAGTTCCCATTTCCCAATCGTTTTCAATGCAATAAGTGAACGAGTTTGCAGTCACCCACTGGTTACCGCTTTCGAAGCTGGTGCAGTATGGAAGCTGTGAAGTCGTGATAGAATCGAATACAAGGATAGTAGTACATGCAGTATCATCTAATTGATACAAGTCAACAGTTCCGTTTGGAGTATCAGTATAGATACAAACTGAGTGGAAACCAGGTACCGCGATCCATGTGTTATTGAAGTTATGGACCTGAGTAGAATCCGGCGCAAGTCCGCTTGGTGTGTAAGATACAGGATCAACAGATTGCAGTACATTGTCAATTACCAACGATACATTGTGGTTGAACACAGTGTTGATACCATTGTTCTGAATAGGAGCAGCGAAGGTGATTGGCTGTCCTGGGAAGATGAACTGACAAGGTACAGAAGTATTCACACTAACAGTTTGTACTGACAATGGAATTGGAACGAAGATTTCAAAGTTGTCGACTGATGCACCATCAGAGTTTGTGAAGGCTACAGAAGTATATTTGAAACGGAACTGTACAGTTACCGCACCACCTACTGCTGAGTATACATCTTTGAAGATTGACTGAATCCAGCCACCACTTACATCATTCCAGCTGTCGAAGTTATTGTACCAGTTGGTTGTGATTTGTGTAGTAGGTTGCAGATTCACCCATCCGGTGTTGTTTACATTGTATTCAATCGACATCTCATCTCCGAACGCATTCATATCACGATTCTGGAAGAAACGCAGGATAGCGCCTTGTGCATTGGTGAAGTCGAAGAATGGAGTAGTTACAACAGTACTAGCGTTTCCTGTTACTGCAGTATTGAGGTTTACGTCCCAACAGTTAGGAGCAGAATATGCACCGGTAGTAGCACCGAAGTTTGGTGTACCAAATTCCCAGATTGTTCCAGGATCGAATCCTGGCTCAATTGAAGGGGCATATCCGATGTTACCGCTGTCGAAGTTGTCAGAGAACCAGTTCGAGTAGGTTGGAGCGAAGATTGGTTGTCCGATTACATCAGTTGTAGCTGTATCATTGCTTGGCTCAACATCACTTGCAAGTGAAGTATATGCAGTGATTGTATTTACACCAGCAACCATGGTGAATGGCGGCAGTGTTACAGTGATCTGATCACATGGAGCCAATGAACCGTTCCAGATGATAGTTTGTACTGCTCCACCAGGTGTTACAGTATAAGAGATAGGAACACTGGTGATTGTAGTTGCACCGAAGTTCTCAAGAATCACCTGAACGTTATTGGTGCTGCCAACGGCAAATCCGCCTGTTGGTGAAACGATAGAAGAAATTCCAACATCATCACCTTGTGCAGCATAAATACAGAAATCATCAATTGAGAATCCATCAACTTGTACTGATGGATCTGAAGTGAATACAAATCGGAATTGGATTTGTGTCGGGCTATTGAAGATACCGGAAGTACAGCAAAGCTTATAATTAGATTCCTGCCATCCGTTAGAAGTACCTGCCCATGCCACTGTTCCGCTGGAGATCAATGCATCTTCGTTGTACCAGTTCGTTCCGCAAGGATCGTTGTTGGCTTGTCCGATAGTTGTCCATGTTGCTCCGTTATCGTTGGTGAATTCTAAACGTGTTCCATCCCAGTTTGGCTCAGTAGCATAATTCAGAGCGAAGGTGATTCTTCCTGCAGATATTGCAGAGAAATCAAAGAATGGTGTGTATAAATACGATTCAGCATCTGGAGTGTAAGCAGAGTTCAGGTTAATGTCCCATGCGTTGGTAGATCCGTTGTTACCACCGGTGGTAGCTCCGAATGCAGGTGCTCCCAATTCCCAGTTTGTACCAGCGTTACCCGTCGGTCCATTCAACGAAGACCATCCATTATTTCCTGATTCAAAATCATCACAATAAGATGGTGATGGAGTGAAGGTTGGAATTCCAATGTAGGTTGCACAAATAGTATCGTTGGCATTGTTGCAATCTCCAGGTAATTCGAGCCAAGCGCAAACGGTATAGCTACCTGAAGGTGCTGTAATCGCTGGTAAAGCAAAAGTTGAACCTGAACATTCTGCAACTGTACTACCGAAAGCAACAGGAGTTTGAATTACTCCACCAATTGAATATCCAATATTAAATCCGCTTGCAGCATTGATACCTAAGTTGTCAAAGCTAACAGTTACAGTATTGGATGCACCTGCAGGCGTTCCAGATCCCGGAGGAGGTGAAACAACACCTGTCATTGCAAGATCATCTGTGCATGGTAAGGTCAGACAGAAATCATCAATATGGAATCCTTCTTCTTCAACAGATCCATCGGAAGTAAATACGAATCGGAACTGAACGTTGATTGAACCCATGAGTCCTGGTACTGTACAAAGTTTGTAACGAGCTTCTGTCCATCCTGATGTTCCTGCCCATCCTGGTAATCCGCTTGAATTTAATGCGGCAAAGTTGTACCAGTTCGTTCCGTTTGGATCATTGGCACCACCAATCAGCGTCCATGTTACACCACCGTCAGTAGTAAATTCTAAACGAGTACCATCCCAGAAATCTTCACTAGCTGAGTTGTAACGCAAACTAACTTCTGCAACTGAAACAGATGAGAAGTCGAAGATTGGTGATAATACGAATGAATTTACACTGGCTGAATAACCAGGAGAACCAGCTATGTTACCAACACCCAGTACACTTGGAGTTGAGAATGCTGAACTCAATGCGCCTCCTGTTGGAGCTCCGATTGCCCAAGGCGTTCCTGTACTTGCAGGATCCGGTGTCCAAAGGTTGTTTTGAATATCGAAGTTGTCGCAGAACGGTACAGTTGGTGCTGATTTACAAACGAAGCAATATTGTCCTGTTCCGGCTGGAGCAGGGAAGTAAGTGAAGTTGTTACAACCGGATGCATCCGTTGCTTCAACCCACCAGCAAATAGTATCGTTTTCAGTCTGACATTGTGGGATCTGTGCAGCGTACATAGAATCCTGAAGATTCACCATTCCACCGTACGATTGTGTTGCACCACCATTCACTTGCCAGAATAAATCTGAAAAACTGATTCCGCTTGGATCGTTGATAGAAATGAAAACATCGTATGGTCCCATGTTGTAAACATCTCCTGAATACAGCGGATTGCCGGGATAAGGAGCGCTTACAGTTGGATCTACCAGCTCACATGGAGCAGCAGTTACACAGATATCATCAAGCAACCAGCCATAACGACCGGCCATTCCGCCGAATACGTCAGCTATTTTGAAACGGATCTGTACGTTTGCCTGGTTGGCCAACGCAAGTGATACGTCAAAGTTTTCTGTTTTCCACCAGGTCTGTGTAGGAGCTGTAGTAGTTCCCGGCGCCCAGTCAATGTAACTACCCTCTGAGAAGGCGTTATTGTTGGCAAAGTAAACGCCAGTTCCCTGATAATAACAGTTCCCTGAACCACCCGTGGTGATTTTAGTGGGGTTATCATCAAAAACCTGCCAGGTTGCTCCTCCATCCAAAGAGAACTCGATGGTTCCCGGATCGGAGAATTCAATCTTACAAATCTGCTTGAACTCCAGCAATACGAAGTTCTGTCCTAAGGTGCTGAAAGTAGGGGATGTCAGGGTAACAATTCCTGATGCACCATACTCGCCTTTGATACTGTTGGCAGGACTCGTAAAATAGTTTACGTCAGTACTCCAACCCGGTGTGCCCGAAGAGGTCGTCGAGAGCGTACCGTCGAAGTTTTCACACCACACCTGTGTTGCCTGGGATTGGGCACCTACGTAGGTCAGCAGCATGAAAAGCGTGAGTAATAATCTTTTCATAGGGTATTGGGTTTTTTAATTAACGCGTGTTATTTTTTTAGGTATTGGCATAGTCTTCAAAAATAGGAAATATCTGCTTTTGTTCAGGTGGGCAGCATTGAATTTTTTCGGAATTATTAACAGTTTTACAATTCTTTGTGGAGAATATCTGTTAAGGAACCTTTTTTAAACCCGATTCCGTCGGTTAATGGGCATAAAAAAGCCCCTTTCGGGGCCGGTGTCAATGTTCTATCCAGGATTTATAATAGTCGTCGCTCATGATTTTGAGGGCGTCTTCGGTGAGCCATAAGGGCTTGAAGGTGTCTATCATAACAGCGAGCTCGAGGGTCTCTTTTTTGCCGATACTCTTCTCCACAGTTCCCGGGTGTGGTCCGTGGGGAATACCTGCCGGATGGAGGGTGATCATGCCTTTGGTGACACTCTTTCGGCTCATAAAATCTCCGTCTACATAATACAGTACTTCGTCAGAGTCGACGTTGCTGTGGTTGTAGGGTGCCGGAATTGCGTCAGGATGATAATCGTAAAGCCTTGGGACAAACGAACATATTACATAATTGTGGGCTTCGAATGTCTGGTGGACGGGTGGTGGCTGGTGAACTCTACCTGTAATCGGTTCAAAATCATGGATACTAATCGCCCATGGATAGTGGTTTCCATCCCAACCTATGGCATCAAAAGGATGAGTGGCGTAGATATAGGGATATACAATGCCCTGCTTTTTTATGAGTACCCGGAACTCGCCGGTTTCGTCATGAGTCTCAAGGTTTTGCGGTTTGCGGATGTCGCGCTCACAAAAGGGACTATGTTCTTCAAGTTGTCCGTATGCGTTTCTGTACCGTTTCGGGGTCTCGATTTGGGTAAACGACTCTACTATTAAAAGGCGGTTGTTGGTGTCGTTGAAGTGTAGCTGGAAGATAGTGCCGCGGGGAATGACGAGATAATCGCCATATCCAAAGTCGATGTTTCCGTAGATGGTTTTGAGTGTTCCGCTGCCTTCATGAACGAAGATAAGTTCGTCAGCATCAGCGTTTTTGAGGAAATAATCGGTGATGGATTTGCGGGGAGCAGCCAGAGCAATGTGCAGGTCGTTATTCACTAATACCGCTTTTTTGCTGTCGATATAATCGTCTTCCGGTTTTACATGAAATCCTTCAAAACTTTGATGACGCAAAAAACGCTGGAAGGCCACCTTGGGTTCGCGGGAGAAGGGCTCTCCAACCGATTTCACCAGAGTAGGAGCGTGGCAATGATAAATCAGCGAATAAACACTGGAAAATCCATGGGTGGATACCAGTTCTTCTGAATAAAGGGAACCATCCGGCTTCCTGAATTGGGTGTGCCGCTTATGCGGGAATTTTCCAAGTGAATGATACTGAGGCATGTTTGTTAGCTTGGGGACTGCAAGATACAATCAAACGGTCGATTTTTCCGGCAGACAGGCTGCAAATTTAACCATTGGTTACTTTTGTACCCATAATCACAGAACTATGAAATTCGTTTCTTACCGCCACGATGAGCAGAACCTGCTTGGCTTATATATTAATGAGAAGATTTATAACATGGCCGAAGCTGCCCGGATTGTAGGGTCGACGGCAGCCCTTACCATGAAGGAATTGCTGAATGGAGGGGACGAAGCGATGGATCGTGCTCGGGAGATTGAACTTAAGATTAAAGAAGGAAAAACCGGTTTGAGCGGGTTTACCTGGTCGGAGTTACGGATTCTTGCCCCTGTGCCGGAGCCTACTTCTTGCCGCGATGGTTATGCTTTCCGTCAGCACGTGGAAGCAGCTCGCCGTAATCGGAAAGTAGAGATGATCCCGGAGTTTGATGAGTATCCTATTTTCTATTTTACGAATCATAATGCGATTCAGGGGCCGGGCGAAATCTGGTGTATGCCTGATCATTTTCAGCAACTCGACTTCGAATTGGAAGCAGCGGTGGTGATCGGTAAAAAAGGGCGCAATATCCGTGCTTCACAGGCGGATAATTATGTGGCCGGTTATATGATCATGAATGATATGAGCGCGCGCACTTTACAGATGGAAGAAATGAAGTTGAATCTCGGGCCGGCTAAGGGAAAAGATTTCTCTACCGTGATCGGTCCGTATATGGTGACTCCGGATGAGCTGGAAGCATTTAAAGTGGCGCCTAAGACCGGACACGAAGGCAATCGCTATAACCTGGAGATGAAATGTTTTGTAAATGGAGTGCAGGTGAGTCAGGGCAATGTAGCTCAGATGGATTGGACCTTTGCTGAAATTATTGAGCGTTGTGCTTATGGTGTAGATATCCTTCCTGGAGATGTGATCGGTTCCGGTACTGTGGGAACAGGATGTTTTCTGGAACTGAACGGGACCGGCAAACTCAATAATCCTGACTATAAAGTACAATGGCTGCAGGCAGATGATGTAGTTGAAATGACTATTGATGGTCTTGGTTGCCTGACAAATACTATTCGTAAAGTAGATACTGATTTCTCTATATTGAAGTTGAAAAAGACCGCTGCTGTTTAAGCGAAATTGAAAAGGTATAAAAGCAAAAAAGCCGCATCTTTCGATGCGGCTTTTTGTATTTTTTGGGCTTTTAGCAGAGCGCTTCTCGTCTCCGATTTGTCAGCCCGGGACAGCCTTACGGGGCTGTCCCTTCTACTGACAATCAACCTAAAAACACCAAAACCATGTTTGTTGCCTTACGGGGCAAATTCCTTTGTCGTGGCCGACTGTATGGCGATTTGTTCGGTTAGTCGTCAGTCGCAGGTAGCCTTACGGGGCTACCTGCTTTCTGACATCAACCTAAAACCAAACAAAACCCTATTATTTCTTTAGAACGATATCAGCAAATATTCTCAAGTGCTGACATGAAATTTAAACGGGGTCACCCCATTAAGGTTCGCAATTTTCAAAGAAATCTTACAGGAATTCTTACATGTTTTGGATTGACCTGTATATCAGCAAAATGAATCAGCATTTTTTCTAAAATTTTACAGCATTTCGTTCGTTTTTATACAGAGAAAGTCGTTTTTCTCATACTTCTTCAAACACAGGGTTACATTGCATCAGTAAAACAAAATCGAGTGTTACCTTGTTCTAATCCGTACCTTTGTCCCCGCTAATCCAATCCGTGATGAATGAATTTAAGTTGAATACGATCGAAGAAGCCATTGAAGATATCCGCAATGGAAAAGTGATCATTGTGGTTGACGATGCCGACCGTGAAAACGAAGGTGATTTCTTAGTGGCATCGCATCACGCAAGTCCGGAGGTGGTTAATTTTATGGCAACACACGGACGCGGATTAATTTGCATTTCCCTCACCGAAGAACGTTGCACGGAGCTTGATCTGCCGATGATGGTAAATCAGAATACAGCCTCTCATGAAACAGCATTTACAGTATCTGTTGATTTGCTCGGACATGGCTGCACAACAGGTATTTCCGCCTCTGACCGATCCAAAACAATTAAAGCTCTCATCGATCCGACTACACGTCCCGAGGAACTGGGCCGCCCGGGACATATCTTCCCCTTACGCGCCAAAACCGGAGGTGTTTTACGCAGAGCAGGACATACCGAAGCATCGATGGATCTGGCTCGACTCGCAGGACTAGAACCATCCGGTGTAATTGTTGAGATCATGAACGAAGACGGATCCATGGCACGTTTACCCGAGCTGATGGTACTCGCCGAAAAGTTATCGATGAAAATTATCTCCATCGAAGATCTGATCAAATACCGCATCAATAAAGAGACCCTGATAGAACGCATGGTGGATGTGAAAATGCCAACCACCTACGGCGACTTTAAACTGGTAGCATACCGACATTCAGAATCAGGACAAGAGCACCTGGCATTGGTAAAAGGTGAGTGGGAAAAAGGAGAGCCGGTATTGGTACGCGTACATAGTTCATGTATCACAGGTGATATTTTCGGATCCTGCCGATGCGACTGCGGACCGCAATTGCACCGCGCGATGGAAATGATCGAAGCGGAAGGCAAGGGCGTTATTTTATACATGAATCAGGAAGGACGAGGAATCGGATTGCTCAATAAACTCAAAGCCTATAAACTGCAGGAGCAGGGCATGGACACGGTAGAAGCGAATCTCGAACTTGGCTTTAAAATGGATGAACGCGATTATGGCGTAGGAGCACAAATACTGCGCGATCTGGGTGTCTGCAAGATGAAGTTAATGACCAATAATCCCACTAAACGTGCAGGACTGATAGGGTATGGGCTCGAAATAGTTGATCGTATTTCTATCGAAATCGCACCCAATCCGCACAACCAGCATTATCTGGAAACCAAGCGGGATAAAATGGGACATACGATAAAGGCCTGATATCAAGTAGTTCCGATTTTTTATCCACTTTCCGGTCACCGAATTGTGAGAAAGGTCTCTGATCTTCCTCAAAATAACTCTATTATTTTTCAAGGCTGAAACGTATCTTTGTGCCTCTACTATCCGGTTCGCCGGAGATGCGCAAAAGACGAATCAGCTCCTATGACCTTAATTAAATCAATTTCCGGAATTCGCGGAACCATTGGCGGAAAACCCGGCGATGGCCTTACGCCCTTTGACGTGGTGAAATTCACCTCAGCCTATGGGGCATGGATTATTTCCCGTAACAAGGATAAAAAGTGTAAAATTATTCTCGGCCGTGATGCCCGTATTTCCGGAACGATGGTGTCGGGTCTCGTTTCATCTACATTGTTGGGACTTGGCATTGATGTAATCGATACCGGATTATCAACGACGCCAACTGTTGAAATGGAAGTACCATTTCATCAGGCGCAGGGTGGAATTATTTTAACCGCCAGTCATAACCCTAAACAATGGAATGCACTAAAACTCCTCAACGAAAAAGGAGAATTTATTTCCGCAGCTGATGGAGCAGAAGTGCTCGATATTGCCGAACGCGAAGCATTTCAGTATGCCGAAGTCGGACAGTTGGGAACTTTAACAACAGATCACCATTCCATTGCCCGACACATCGAGAAGATTCTTGCTCTTCCAATGGTAGACCGAAAAGCTATCGCCTCGAAAAACTTCAAAGTCGTTATCGATTGTGTAAATTCTACAGGAGGAATTGCAGTACCGGCTCTGCTCCGCGCATTGGGTGTAAAAGATATTGTTGAATTATATTGCACACCTGATGGACATTTCCCGCACAACCCGGAGCCATTGCCTGAGCATCTCACCGAAATTTCGAAAGAAGTAGTGAAGAGCAAAGCGCATGTAGGGATTGTAGTTGATCCGGATGTAGATCGTCTGGCTCTTGTATCGGAAGATGGAGAGATGTTCGGTGAAGAATACACACTTGTTGCTGTTGCAGATTTTGTTCTTCAGCATAAAAAAGGAAATACAGTTTCCAATCTTTCCTCTACCCGGGCTCTTCGCGATGTCACAGAAAAACATGGCGGAACCTACAAGGCATCAGCAGTAGGAGAGGTGAACGTAGTTGAAATGATGAAAGCAACCAATGCAGTCATCGGTGGTGAAGGTAATGGTGGAGTAATACTTCCAGAATTGCATTACGGACGTGATGCACTTGCAGGAATTGCATTATTCCTCACACACCTCGCGAAATCAGGAAAGAGTTGCTCCATGTTGCGTGCATCTTATCCTGATTATTTCATCTCAAAGAATAAAATCGAATTGACGCCAGAAGTGAATGTAGATGAAATTCTGACGCTGATCAGTGATAAATACAAGAAGCAGCCGATTAATGATATTGACGGAGTGAAAATTGAATTCGATAAAGAATGGGTACACCTGCGCCGTTCCAATACCGAGCCGATCATCCGTATCTATTCAGAAAGTCAATCCATGACAACTGCCAATAATCTTGCAGGAAAAATTATCTCCGACATTAAAGATATTCTGGCCGGAAGTTTAACGAAAGCCTGATAACAATATTCTCAACGACAACATTCATCATGAAAGTATATTTCGATAACGCAGCAACCACGCCAATTATTCCTGAAGTAGTGGAGGCAATGCTTCCTGTATTGCAGAATCAGTTCGGTAATCCTTCTTCAATTCACTCGTTTGGGAGGGAAACACGTTCGGCGATTGAGAAAGCACGTAAGACGGTTTCTCAGTTGCTGAATGCTACGCCCGCAGAAATATTCTTCACTTCGGGTGGCACGGAAGCCGACAATATGGCGCTTCGATGTTGTGTGCATGATTTGGGAATCAAACATGTGATTACGTCGCCACTAGAGCACCATGCGGTATTGCACACGGCAGAAGATATGGAACACCGTGGTGAAATAAAGTTAAGTTTGGTAAATGTAGATGAGCAGGGACATGTCGATCTACAACACCTCGAAGAATTACTGAAAAGCAACGAGCGCAGCTTTGTATCCCTGATGCATGCCAATAATGAAATTGGAACGCTTTTGCCATTGAAGGAAGTTTCTGAACTCTGTAAAAAATACAATGCACTTTTTCATTCTGATACCGTGCAGACAATGGGTCACTTTAAACATGACCTGAATGAAATTAAAATCGATTTTATTACCGGTGCAGCGCATAAATTCCATGGTCCTAAAGGCGTGGGGTTCCTGTATATCAACAAGGATGTAAAGATTAAACCATTGATTACGGGTGGAGCGCAGGAGCGTAATATGCGTGGAGGTACCGAGAATGTTTATGGTATAGTAGGTCTTGCCAAAGCATTGGAAGTAGCCTACCAGCACATGGATGATGATATCAAAAATCTTACTGCGCTAAAGAAATACATGGCTGACAAACTGCAGGAAGAAATTCCGGGAGTAACCTTCAATGGCGATATTTCTGAAAACAGTTTGTATACGGTATTGAATGTATCATTCCCGCCAACTGATAATGCGGAGATGTTGCTCTTCAACCTTGACATCGCTGGTATCGCTTGTTCAGCCGGTAGTGCATGTACATCGGGAAGCAATGTTGGTTCACATGTATTGAGAGGAATCAATGCCATACAGGACCGTCCTGCCATCCGTTTCTCCTTTAGTCGCTTCAATACCCGTGAAGAAGTGGACTATTGCGTAGAAAAGCTGAAAGAGTTCTTCCTCGTGAAGGCATAATTATCCTTCGGCGATTTTTTTCTTCGCTCCGTTTTTCGTATCTTGGTAAAGTAAAAAGTCATCGAATGAAATATATCCGTTTCTTCCTGCTGCTTTTTTGTATTGTTTCAGCCCGTACGTTGAATGCACAAACGAATATGAATGTGCAGTTCCGCTCCAATCTACCCTATGGAGCTACCGTGGATTTATCAAACATCTGGGGATATGTGGATTCACTCGGCAATGAGTATGCTATTGTCGGAACCCAAACAGGAGTGTCAATTGTCGACGTTACAAATCCGACCAATCCGATTGTGAAGTTTTCCATTGCCGGAACGAATTCCTTCTGGCGTGAAGTGCAGGTATGGGGAAAGTATGCCTATGTAACTACCGAAGGCTGTTGTAACGGACTTCAGATTATCAATCTCTCTAATTTGCCGGCTTCTGTCAATTCGAAATTCTGGACAGGCTCAGGAGCAGTGGCTGGACAAATCACTCGTATACATACGGTACATGTGAGAGATGGGTATGCCTATCTGAACGGCTCGCAGATTTTCGGAGGTGCAGCATTGATCGTATCGTTGGCTGATCCGTGGAATCCGGTTTATGTAGGGAATACTGCTATGAGTCTGAGTGGTACCAGTCGTTATGTTCATGATTGCTTTGTTAAAAATGATACGCTCTGGGGTGCTCATATCTATGGAGGGTTTTTCTCAGTGATTAACATCTCTAACAAAACAGCTCCTGTACTGATCGCTACACAAACTACGCCAAACAATTTTACGCATAATATCTGGATGGCTGATAATGGTTCGAAGGTGGTGTTTACCACGGATGAAGTGAGTAATTCATACCTCGCTTCGTACGATGTGTCGAATACAGGGAATATTCAGCAACTCGATCGTTTGCAGGGAACACCGGGAAGCGGCTCCATTATTCATAATACGTATATCCGTAACAGTTATGCCATCAACTCTTATTATAAAGATGGAATTACCATAGTTGATGTGAGTAGGCCTGATAATATGATTACAGTTGGTCGTTATGATACCTATACGCAAGGAGCCGGGAACGGATTCAATGGCGCCTGGGGAGTATATCCATATCTGCCTTCCGGTAATATTCTGGTGTCAGATATTGATAATGGACTGTTTGTACTAACGCCGACGTATATCCGCGCTGCCTACCTCGAAGGTAATGTAAAGGATTCCTGTTCAAATCTTCCACTTTCCAATGTGTCGGTTACTATAACCGGAGGAACTCATCATGCAGAATTATCGAAACTCAACGGCGATTATAAAACCGGTACTGCAGTCGCTGGTTTGTATACTGTAACTTTCAGTAAAACCGGCTACACATCGAAAGTATTTACAAATGTAAATCTGCAGAATGGTCAGTTAACCAGCCTTAGTGTCGCACTGAAACCAACAACCGCAGTGAATCTTATATCTGGCACTCCTTCCAATGTGCTGTGTAACGGAGCTTCAACAGGTGGTGTGACCATCACAACATCCAATGGTCTTGCCCCGCTTAATTATCTATGGTCGAATGGTGCTACCAGTCAGCAACTTTCAAACGTGCCCGCCGGTTCGTATACTGTAACTGTTACTGATGCTTCAGGCTGCAAAGCTTCCGGCATATATGCTATTACTCAACCAACTGCTGTAAATGCAGCACCATCAATTCAGCAGATATCCTGTAATGGTGGAGCAAATGGAGTGATTGCAGCCTTGATTACAGGTGGTACAAGTCCGTACTCTTATAACTGGAATCTGGTTCCTCCTGTACAAAATCCTTCGACTTCAACCTTGCGCACAATCAATACAGGGAACTCAGGTTTAAGTCTGCCTTCCTCAAATCTGGTGGGTGACAGTACAGGTATCGATAGTTTGTCAGCCGGAAATTATCAGCTTATGGTAACCGATAATAACGGTTGCGTATCTACGTTTAACTATCAGTTGAATAATCCAGCCAATCCTTGTAGCATTCAAGTGACTTTGAGAGTATTTGTTGAAGGGTTTTATACTGGTGGTTCGGCTATGAATCCTGTGCTGAATGGTGCCGGCATAACGGATTCTATTCGTCTCGAAGTCCGACAGTCAGTTGCACCTTATAGCCTGGTGACCTCAGCAACCGGACTCGTAGATACAGCAGGGTATGTGAATTTTATTCTTCCTTCTACATTATGGCAACAGAGTTTTTACTTTGTGATGCGGCACCGGAATAGCCTGGAAACATGGAGTAAGGATCCTGTTTATTTCCCGAATGGTACACAAACGTTCAACTTCTCTGATTCTGCCGGATCGTTTTGGATGAATCGTGGAGTGAAAAGAAGTTCCAAATAGATTGAAGGAAAGAGAAATTACCGATTAGTATTACTTCCGGTCTATATCCTTGATTTTAACTGCGGGTACACCTCCAACTACAGTGTAGGGGTCAGTATTTTTATTTACAACAGCACCGGCAGCAACAACTGAAAACTCAGCTATTGTAACATTTGGTAAAATAATAACACCTGCGCCGAGCCATGCGTCATTGCGAATAGTAATTGAGCCACGTACAGGAGGGAATTGTTCGATGAGTTTTGAATTGTTTGGATCAGCAGCCAGCACTAATGTAACCCGTGGTCCAATCGAAACACGATCTTCAATAACAAGTTGACAACTGTTGTCGGAATTCATCGTTGATAACATCATCCCTGAAGCGATGTATACTTCCTGTCCGACAGAAAAACCACATTGGCGAAGTGCCCAAACACGAATTCCATTGGCAGGGAAATACGTGACAAGAAACCGCATGAATTTGATCCATGCTTTTGAAATAAAATTTCGTTTCCTGATCTGATCCATTTATCCTTTAATGAACTTGTAGAACTTCAAACCTATCGTGCCAATTTTCATAAGCAATGGTTGATGTATCTTTTCGAATCGGCCATAGTTCACCAATTCACCACCAAATTTAGCTTTAAACTCTCTTACTCCATAATCGGCCTCTGGTTTTCCGGCTCCTAGGAAATCGAAATGTTGTAATTGCTCATCACTTCCTGCTTTAATTGCAGCCCAGGTTGCCAGTATGCTGGGGTATTGTTCTTTATAATCTTTGTCGAGTCCTGCGATGTACCATTCGTAGATAGCTTTTCCCGGCATTACCGGACTCATAATTCCGCCGATAACTTTGCCTTCATGCTTTATCAAAAGGTATTTCCCTAAGCCTTTCGATACGATGTCTGATAAGTATGCATCGAAGAAAATTTTGGGTGGTAAGGGCTTATGCACTTTTTCAGTATAGAGTTTTTTTAGCAGGAAATAAAACTCATCGGCTTCAGCCTGTGTGGTAGCTTCTTCAATTGAAGTAGATTGCACTCCTTTTTTAATCTGACGGGCCTTGCTTTTACTCATTGCCGCCAGCAATTGCTCTGGAGTACTATTGGCGGTATTTACCAGATAATTGAGATGTTCGAGTGCTGTGAAACTCTGATCCAGAAAAGAAGTTTTTATCGAGTTGCAATCAAACATATTGCGGAACTGAGAATAAATTGCTTTACCCGAGATTTGTTTGTCGTATTCTTTCAGTAATGCACTTGCAGCTTGAGGTGATGAACAAACAGGACCACCCCATACAATTGCACGTGACGTGAGTCGGCCATAGATTGCAGGCTCCTGTTGTATAACACAAAGTAAAATACCTTGTAATTTATTGGAAGCGTCGGTGCATCCAATAACAACCGGTGTATATCCTGTGACTTTACTGAAGAGATCATGCGCCTCCGGTAACTGGAAAAAATTTCCGTGCGGATGTTGCTGAACATACTCCTTCCATCCGGCTTTTTTCAGCTCGTTGGCATTGGTGATGATGTTCAGTGTGCCTTGCATGGTTAATCCATCATCGGGTTTTGTACGTAGAAGTTTTTCTTGATAAAATTCTTTACGTTTTGTAGAATTAGTTCTTTGATCCAGGGGCCAATGGCGTTGTGCCAACGTTGTGGATGTGTTGTGATCATTACTTTTTCGGGCATCGAATCTTTGTCGAGTGCTTTCAATATATCATTTGAGTTTCGGAAGCGAAAACTTTTTTGATAGTTGTTACTGACTTTGTCTCGTACGCTTACCAGATGTCCATCCCATTTTCGCCCGGTATCGGTAATATAGAGTGTGCTGTTGAAGTCAGTGTCGAAGTAGGGCTCTGCGATGATCTGATAGTCTTTGTATTTAATGTCCCTCCAGATCATACGGTTGTCCCAGATTGATGTCGGACTACCATGCATGCAGATCGTTTTTACAGGGTAATAGGTGCGGAAATATGTCAGATTTTTCTCGAAGAGTTTAATCGCTTTTTTGAAGTTGCCATTCGCAAGAGAAAGGTCTTCATAGTGATAACCGATTTCATGTCCGAGTGCTGCAATGGCTTTTATTACTTCGGGATGATTACTCTCTTCAACGATCCTGAAGTAATAGGTTGTCCGTATGCCGAGTGCATGTTCGATTTTGGCTTTTTCAAGACTCTGCAGAGGGAGGTTGTCGACATCATGACGCATGATGAGGTATTTCTGCGGAACATTACCGGCAAAAAGATCTTCATAGGCCATAATGGTATATCCCTTCGCGAGAAATTTTTCGAGAAGTTGACGGTACTTGGTTAAAGTGAAATCA
The DNA here is from genome assembly GCA_017995075.1 of Bacteroidia bacterium. GTDB lineage: Bacteria > Bacteroidota > Bacteroidia > AKYH767-A > OLB10 > JAJTFW01. The sequence continues at coordinate 56,162 of JAGOJO010000009.1, forward strand.
CGAGCCATTATCGCGGAATCGGTTTATATATTCTTTATCGTTGTTTAGTGTTCGGGCACTTTCCGGGTAGTTTTCAAAGAACCAAACCATGAACCGGGTTGGGTCAATGGTTTGTTCTAACATCGATTTGCGTCGAGCTTCCCAGGTTGCTTTTAGTTGTGGGATTGATACCAGTTCCTTTAATTTTTCGAGTAATTTTCCTGGCTGATCGGTGGGTATTCCGTAAGTGAGTTGGTATTTATGTTCGAGTTCTTCAAGGTATCCCAGCTTACCTACGAAGTCGTTGAAGCGGAGTGATGGTGTTCCAAGCACAGCAGCTTCTGCAGTCATAGTTTGACTGTCGCCCAGATACAAATCAGCGTAATACAATACATCGAGAATGTCTGATGCTTTGACTTTTACCCGATAAGGTTCTAGTTCAGGTGATAACTCCCGTTCGGAGCTGAGATGTATTTTGCCGTAGGGCTCGAGCAGCTTTACAATCTCTAGTGCTAGTTTGTCGGTGATTCCTTTTTTGTTTTCATCGTGCCATGCAGTCAGCTTCGCAAAACGAATGAAGAAGTTCATTCTTCCTTTTTCAAAGAGATGACTTACTTTGTTATAGTCAGGCTGAAAGTAAGCCGGTCGCAGATAAGCGAGCTCCTGGTTGGCATTGTACTTGATCGTTTTTGGGTGATTATCCCATTGCGCAGCACTGCATGAAACAGGGCATAGCTGATGATGAAGGAATGGTACAAATAATTTACTGTAAACGGGAAATATGTAGAGGTCATCCTCGAAAACACTGATGGATTTTATTCCAAGTAATCGTCCGAATGGAGCGAATTCTGCAGAAGTTGAAATGTACAGGTCAGGTTTAAATTGGCGTGCAACTTTCCAATGGCCCAGCGTTCGTTGAATAAACGATCGTATTATTCCCCATTTAGAATCCTTACGTTCTTTCTCCGCGATATTGATAAATGGAATTTGATGTTCTTCTAAAAGTTTTTTGAGTACATCTTTTGTTTTAATGGTTACCATAACCGCATGACCTCTTTCCTTCAATGCATGAATAGTATGCTTGAAGAGATGAAAGTGAGCAGGGTGTGCGAGATAGAACTGGTAACGCATCAATTATGGTTCGTTGGTTGTTGTAGTGCGCTTAATCCGGCCAGCATCCAGGCATTGGACCAGCGCATGAAGGAAGTTTTTTCCAGATGTCGTTCAAATTTCCGGAAGTAGAAGAATCCCTTTGGATCTTGCATTTCGCGGATCATCCAGCAGGCTGTTTTCTTTGCCAATTCCAGCTGGCCGAATCTTTGGAGTGTAAGGAGTGTTTGTCCTGCAGCTGTGCAATCAACCGGCCATGCTTGTTTATCGTAAAATCTCGGCTGTCCATCAGCTTCCAGAAAATGCCGGAGGTAAAAGCTGATGCCTTTGTCCATTCCTTGCTGATGTGTGCTGTCGTTTGTATGTCGGATGAACTCAGATAAACAATCGAGTATGTATCCTGTATGATAGTTGTCGATCCATTTTCCGGTTTCCCGCTGTGAGTAAATCCAGGCGCCTTCGCTGTTTTGATATTTCATTACCCAGTTTACAGCAGCTGTGGCCGTTGATTTTAATTCTTCGTTGGTAGTGATCGAGTATGCCTGAGCTAATAGCCGGACACCTTTCATGCTGGCATTAAAAACTTTTTCTTTGTCGAAGGGAGAGTAGGAGAAGCAAATGCTTTGGT